>JBBQOG010000159.1:0-7511 GCA_038330665.1 Bacteroidales bacterium | reverse complement strand
AGCACGAGTCCTTCTGCATAGGCGACCAGTGAGGCCATGTTTTCATAATCCTGAAATTGCGGTTCATCCGTTACTTTGTGGATGACACTGATGCTGTCGGTGGTTACCAGGGTGAAGGCAGGGATGTTCAGTATCGCCTGATCGCCTTCCCTCTTTATTGCCAGTGATGCATTGTCGGATCCCATAAATATCCAGGCGGGCGATTTATACGTCCGGGCCATTTCCCAACCCGTCCCTTTATTGTACTGGTCCAGTTGGTTGGCGAACTCGGTGAATTGAAAACCGGTCAGGATATAGCGATTCTTTCCGAGGGTTTGGGATTCCCCCTCCATTTCGAAATTGAGGTTAAGCTTGATTTGGCTCAGGGGTACAGGGGGATGCTCGACGAACCAGCGGGAGCCCCGTAACCCCATTTCTTCCCCGCTGTAAGCCACAAACAGGATTGACCTCCCGGGTCTGGACCGGGATTGGCTAAACGCCTTCGCCAGGGCCATCACGGTGATGGTACCGGTGGCATTATCATCGGCACCGTTGAATATGGAATCGCCATTGACGGGCTTGCCGATTCCGATATGGTCAAAATGTGCGGAGAGCACAATCCATTCATCCTTCAGCGCCGGGTCGGAACCTTCGAGCATTCCGATCACATTGCGTTCCTGAATTTCTACGTTGTTGCGACCTTTGATCGGGTAAGGCTGAAAGTACCCGGTTTCAGGGGAATATGGCTTAAGCCCGGCCTCACGAAAGCTGGCCGCAATAAAATCGGCAGCCTTAACCATTTCTTCCGAGCCGTTCTTCCTTCCTTTCATTTCATCACCGGCCAGATAATAGCACCAGGATTTCAATTCTTCGGCTGTAATCTTTTTTGATTCCTGTGCGTAACCAGTTGTTTGGCACCATAGGGTCAGAACTACTGCGATTAATAGTTGTTTCATGGCGCAAATATGGGAAAACGCAAAAACTTTTCTTCATTTTTATACTTTTGATCTGACTCCTAAATTATTCATTGATGTATAAATCTTTAAGAAATTTGGCGCTGGTACTGATCATTGTCCTTGTGGCATTGAGTTCCTGTACGAAAAAGAACCCCATTATTGAGATCCAGACCCCGAAGGGGAACATCACCATTGAACTTTATATCGATAAGGCTCCGGTTACCGCTGGTAATTTTCTGAATCTGGTGAAGGATCATGTACTGGATGGCGGGAGCTTCTACCGGACCGTAAGAGGAATGAATGATAAGAATCCGGTGCCCATTGCCGTCCTTCAGGGGGGTGCCGCGGGCAGGGATTCCATTCCGGATATCAAGCCGATTACCCATGAAACCACTGAGATGACCGGGATTAAGCATCTCGATGGCGTGGTTTCCATGGCAAGAACAACCCCCGGTTCTGCAAAAACTGAATTTTTTATTTGTATCGGAAATCAGCCGGAACTGGATTTTGAGGGACGGAGGAATCCGGATGGACAAGGATTTGCAGCTTTCGGTAAGGTAATTAAGGGTATGGACCTGGTACAACAAATCTGGATGGGACCGGCTGAAGGCCAGCGGCTTGATCCGGTTGTTAGGATTTTTAAAGTCGTCAAAAAATAATGGAACCACATCCACTCGCCATACGTTTGCCGGAACGTGGGATGAAAATTCTTCGGTTTCCTGTCACCCGATTTTTTCTGGCCCTGATTTTTCTGATTGCCTTTACGGGGCTTTCGTTCGGCTTGTCATCCTGGATTATGCGTGATCTTCTTCCGGCAGGGAATGAGGTGGCCGGATCCGCCATTCAGATGGCTCTTGCCTGTCTGTTTTCCTGGGCATCATACGTTTTTTATTGTGTAACGGTGGAGGGGCGCTGGGTCACCGAAATGGATCCCGGAAAGGCGCTGCGGCAGATAAGTTACGGACTGCTTCTGGGCCTTGGTTTTATCTCACTCGTGATGTTTCTGATGTGGCTCTTCGGAGGGTATCGGATTGAAGGCGTGCATAATATCAAGGTTTTATGGCCGATCCTGATTATGTCGGTTCAGGCGGGGATTGTGGAAGAGATATTAAGCCGTGGCATCATTTTCCGGATAGTGGAGGAGGGCGCGGGAACCTGGTGGTCGCTTCTTGCTTCCGCACTGATTTTCGGTTTCCTTCATATCATGAATGATCATGCAACCGTATTCAGTTGTATCTCCATTGCCCTCACTGCCGGCGTGATTCTCGGAATGCTGTATGTAATTACCAGGCAGCTCTGGATTCCGATCGGACTGCATATCGGATGGAATTTTACGCTTGGGGGCATTTATGGCGCGCCGGTTTCGGGGACCGCCGGCGACGGACTCCTGAACGGGTCCTTTTCCGGCCCTGAATGGCTGACAGGAGGAGCGTTCGGCCCCGAAGCCTCCGTTTTGACCGTAGTGGTTTTTGTGGTATTTGGTTATTTTCTGATCCGAAAAAGTATCCGGGATAAAAGCTGGATAAAACCTATGTGGAGGTTGACAAAATGAAAATAGAAAAAGCAAAGAGTTCAGATATTCAGGTGATTGTAGGGTTTCAGGTGTTGATGGCACTCGAAACAGAGGGGATCAGTCTGGATCCGGAGATCGTTATAAAAGGAGTCAGTGCGGTTTTTTCGGATCCGGGTAAAGGGTTTTACCTCGCGGCTTGGGAGGGGGAGCAAATTGTGGCGAGCCTGATGATTACCTATGAATGGTCCGATTGGCGGGCACGAACGGTTTGGTGGATCCAGTCGCTTTTTGTGGTTCCCGAATTCAGGCGGCAGGGTGTGTACAAGCAAATGTACCGATGGCTTTTGGAAACGGTTAACCGGGATGAAAGTGTGGGGGGGATCCGGTTATACGTGGATCTTACCAATGAGAAGGCACAAAAGGTTTATGAATCTTTAGGCATGGACGGTAACCATTACCGCTTCTATGAATTCATGAAATAATTATTTTACCCGTATCACCATAATCCCGTCATAAACCGGAAGTAAGAGGTTATCGACACGGTCATCATGCTGGACATGGTCGTTAAAATGCATGACCCCACGGGTAAAATGATCTCCTTCGGGAATATCCGGTTCCAGAACCTTGCCACTCCAGAGCGTATTGTCAGCCAAAAGAAAACCACCGGACCGGGTTTTTTTTATCGCGGCCTCATAATAGTCGGTGTACTGATTCTTCTCCCCATCGATGAAAACCAGGTCGAAAGTATGGTTTAGTACCGGTATGATTTCCAGTGCGTTGCCAATATGCAGGTGAATTTTCTCCTTGTGGGGTGACTGATTGAACCAGGTTTCTATATAGGGTTCCAATTCATCATTGATTTCGATCGTGTGCAATTCGGCCCCATCCGGCAGGCCTGCCGCCATGGCCAGGGAGCCATAGCCTGTAAAGGTGCCGATTTCGAGTACCCGCTGCGGCCGCAGCATCCGGCAAATCATTTCGAGTAACTTGCCGGTCAGATGGTCGGAAGTCCGGCGTGGGTGATGAACCTTGACATAAGTATCCCGGAATAGTTTGCCCAGAAGGGGATCCTCGGGTGAGCTATGTTCCATCACATAGCGATCGAGCTCCGGATGATTAATGCCTTTATGCTTGAAATAATTGCTCATCTGAATACCAGCATGGAGAGCTTTTCGGTAGCAAGAACTTCATTAGCGGTATCGAGAAGGTCACTGGTGGTGATCTCTGCAATCTTTTGAGCGATGCTTTCCATCGTATCATAGCGGTTAAACAGCAGGATACTTTTGGCCAGCGTAAACAGGAGGCTCTCCTTGTTGTCGGTCGACATGGCAATCTGTCCGAGGATCTGGTTTTTAGCCCGGTGCAATTGCAAAGTCCCGAGTCTCTGGGTGCGTAATTTGTCCAGTTCCTTGTGTACCAGTGCAATGCTCTTGTCCAGTTTTTCCGGATCGGTACCAAAATAGATCGTCAGCACGCCGGTATCAATATAAGGGGTGTAGGTCGACTCCACATTATAGGCATATCCGTGTTTTTCCCGCAGCGACATGTTGAGTCTTGAATTCAGCCCCTGTCCCCCAAGGAGGTTGTTTAGCAGGATCAGGTTCATTCGCCGGTTGTCCATGGCCGGATAAGCAATATTGCCGATCACGCAATGCGCCTGGAAGGTGTTTAGCTGCCTGATTTGCTGTATGGGATGGTAACTGAGAATCGGTGCCCGTTCAATTTTCCTTGGCTTTGCTGGCACGTCGCCAAAATGTTTTTCAACCATTTTAGCCAGCCGGGGGAACGGAATTTTTCCAACCGAACAGATCACCATCTGGTCGGTGTCGTAGGTACGGCTCATAAATTTGCGGATGGCCTTCTCGTCGAAAGTCTGAAGGGTTTCCGGTGTTCCCAATATATTTCGGCCGATCGGATGATTCGGATAGATCAGCTCCTCAAAATCATCAAAGATCTGGTCCGACGGATTATCCTTAAATGAGTTGATCTCATCCGCAATCACTTCCCGTTCCTTGTCGAGTTCATTAACCGGAAAAGTAGAGTTGAAAATGATATCGGCCATCAGTTCCAGGGCACGGTCATAATGATGAGCCAGAAACCCGGCATAAAAAGCGGTTTCCTCTTTGGTCGTATAGGCATTGATTTCGCCGCCGACATCATCCAGACGACTCAGTATATGATAAGCTTTCCGGCGTTTGGTTCCTTTAAAGATCACGTGCTCAATGAAGTGAGCCATACCCTGCTCATGCTCCAGCTCGTCTCTCGACCCGGTATTCAGTAGAAGTCCGCAATAAGCCACATCATTGTCTGCAGACATGTGAACCAATCGGATCCCATTTTTCAGGGTATGAATAAAATACTCCATTCCAGCTTTTTAATAGGGTTGCAAAGATATAAAATCGCTTATATGACATTAGTTTTTTCATGCACATATTGTTGATATGTATTTTTTACTTTACATTTGCTCCCCGATTGAAAGGGTACCATAGCTCAGTTGGTAGAGCAACGGACTGAAAATCCGTGAGTCCGTGGTTCAAATCCACGTGGTACCACGACATAAAAACCGAAACCGCTAATAATCAGTAGTTTCGGTTTTCTTTTTAGGTTAATTTCCCCGTATTATCCCCGTCATTTTCAAAACCTACTCTCCAGGAAACCGATCCGGCCGGTGTTGATAATCTGGTAGTCATGGCAAAGGATAACGATAAATTGGCGAACACTATTTTTCATGTGGAGGCTCTGACTGGTTCCCGGTGACGGATCCCCGGCTGACTTATGGTTTTCCTCGAATGTTTTCCGATTGTTAAATGACATTTTCCGGCCATAACCCTCCCCTGCAATAATTGAATGATAGAAATTTGAATTTGCAACACGGTTAATTTGATTTGATTGGCCAAGATCGGATGCCGTATCCCCTATGTCATTGATTTTCTGATCTCTTTAGTGGTAAACTTTATTTTAATACCCGGCAAGTTTCAACCGTTCCGGCCTGATGTATGGCACCTGGTCAAATAGTGCCGGGTGTTGCATGATCCGGCTGATTGCCCGTTTTGTATTGTTCCTGGGGTTATTGTACTCATTTCTAATTGAATGTGCAATTTCCCTGATCTGAATGTCCAGGGTTTCATTAAACCATTTATTTGATAGACGGGATTCCCTTAATTCTGCAAACTTGCCCGGGTCCGTATTTAGCAACCATCTCAAACCTCTGTAGCAAAGAAACGAGGATCCGGGTTTCTGATTGCTGATGTCGATACCGGTAACCTGACAAAATCTCTGGCCGGTTTCCATTGGTTCAGGAATCGGATCCGGACCGGTACCCGATATGTACGGTTGTGTATATGGATAGAATTGTCCCACTAATATAGGAGCAGAATTAACCACCTTTTCATAACTGCCTGGAATTGAGGTGTCATTTATTTGGGTTGAATAGTGGTCAGAATTAACCACTTTTTCCATTTTATCTATATCAATCAGGTTACTGATTTCCTTTTCAATCAATTCTGGTAACCTGGTGAATGTGGTTCCATATTTTCTGACTGCCTTTTGAAATTGATTCCGTTTCCGGCTGATGTGCGGTCCGGATAGGTGATCCCAAAATTTGGGATTGTTGCCCTCTTTAAGTATGTCACGGTCCCGGTCAGATGGTATGGCAATCAGGTCAATGGACGGATCATAATAAAGGATTTCAGCGAATGATTCCATTAACATGGTGCCTAAATACCTCCATACATCCGGGTCTTGTAAATCGCCCCATTTGAGGCCGTCCGGAAATAGGTTTTCCATTTTCCTGTATTTCAATTCAAACCGGAGAATGTAACCCTGGCCGTACTGATGGCCCTTGTCGTATATTTTGATCTTGTATTGTGAATGGTTGACCTCCGCACATAAAGTCCCGGATACCCTTTTCTCAAAAAACTTTGATCCCTTGTGAAATAGAAGTTCATGAATAAATATTTCAGGGTCAAAGGGTGTGTGAATGTTGATCCCAAACTCCAGGTGTCCGATTTTGTCCCCTGGTGAAATTAACAGTTTCAATTCCTCAACTACTTGTATAAACCTTGAAAATGTGAATTGATCGTAATTATGTAGGCCGTTGTTGGCAAATTTGTGAGGTGAACCGCTAACTTTTACAATGATTCCGTTTTTTGTCGGCACAATGGTAAAGATCATTTCCCTGTATTTCGCAGTCCGTTTTGATTTCAGAGGCTCGCCCGTTTCCTCATTATACTGAGCTGGAAAAGTCAATATATTTTTTATCTCCAGGCCGATTGATAACGGGTCTATTCTTAGAAAGTCAATCATTTGATCCTGGCCCTTTTTCGTTTGGGTTGTTGGTCGATGATGGTAATCCGGAATGATCCCGGATATTGATTGTAGGATCAAATCTGATGCCGTCCGTCCGCTAATAACAGATCCCCGGTGAATGTCCCCGGCTCTTTGGCAGGACGTAACCCGGTGAATATGGATTTCCGGCCGTGTTCCCATACCTCTAAAACCCATTTTGCGCCTTGTTTTATTAACCATTCGGTCCGGGGTGCCGATATACGGCAATACTTGAACGGGAATGTATTTCCCTCTGCCAGGTCGTATATATCCGGCCTGGTGTTATTGATGTGAAATAGTGCTGATTCCATCGCCTTACCTCCTCACCGATCTGTTATACTTCAGGTTTGGGATTTCTTTAACGGCCTCTTTGACCTCTGCCTGATCGAATAGGATCCTCCGGCCAAACCTCCGGCCGGTGATTAACCCATGTTTCTGATATTCGTCAAGTGTAGGTAGGGAAATGTGAAGGAGTTCACTAACCTGGGACCGGGTGAGGTACCTGGTTTCCTCCTGTGGAGGGGTGAGGGTTTCCATTTCGGCCCGTAGGGATTCCCGGATCAGGTCCCGTAGGGAATCCCGGTCCATTTGAGCAATCATAATTGAGTTTTCCATGTTTCGGTGAATTTTCCCGAAATTTGGTTAACTCTTGTTTTTTCGCTATTCCGGGATTTCCTATCCGGAAAAAATGGAAATATTATTTATGAATCCATCCCTTTAGGACGGGGTCAATCTCA
>JBBQOG010000158.1:0-7601 GCA_038330665.1 Bacteroidales bacterium | reverse complement strand
GTTCAGGACTATTTCAGGGGTGAGCGGATATATAAAGCGGTACAACAGGCGTGGCATGCAGTAGCCGGGGTCAGCTGGTTTGATAAAAAGAACCTGAAACTGTCAGCGGAGTGTTATGTCAAGGATTTTTACCGCCTGATCAATTATAACCCGCACCAAACGTATACCTATTACGGCTATGATCCTGATTACCCTGAGTACCTGACGAGCCCCTATATTTATGAAACCGGCTGGGCATACGGGATCGATTTATTGCTGGATTATGAATGGAGCGACTATTCCGTTTGGATGGCCTATTCGTTTGCCTATGTAACGCGGGAGGATGAGTTCCTGAAATATGTCCCTCATTTCGACCGGCGCCATAACCTTAATCTCATGGGAAGTTACCGTTTTGGAAAAAGCAAGGCCTGGATAGTAAGAAGCAGATGGCAGGTGGGATCGGGGTTCCCTTTTACGCAAACAGCCGGATTTTATGAAGAGTTCAAAAATGAAGACGGCACTTTTCTTTTGGATACCAGGGGTGGCGGGGATCTGGCAATAATTTACGGACCGGTAAACGGAGGCCGCTTGCCTGCTTACCACCGGCTCGATATTTCCCTCAACAAGGCTTGGAAATTTCCATCCGGACAAAAACTCGAAATAGGCGCCAGTATATTGAATGTATACAACCGCAAGAATGTGTTTTATTTCGACCGTATCACCCAAACCCGTGTTAACCAACTGCCCTTCATGCCCAGTCTGGGTGTAGTGCTGAAATTCTAAAAATAAAGGCAGCGATGCCGAAGCACCGCTGCCTTTTATCAGTTATCGGCAAAAAAGCCTATTGAACAATCACTTTCTGAACTTTCACCTCTTTGCCATTGTTCACGGTCAGGAAGTACATTCCTTTCGACAGTTTACTATCAATGGTTTCCATGTGATTAAGAGAATTGGTGACCCGGTTCTGGTAAACCACCTGACCCTGAATATTGGTCAGCGTGATAGTCAGATTCGAAGCAACCACGCTGCTCACTTCAACAGTGAATGCACCCTGGGTTGGGTTCGGATACACATTGAATGAAGCAACTGTGGTCGTTGGGTCAACACCTGCAGCAATACCACCGTTATAAACATCGTTGAGAATGTTCCAGTAGCGGATAACATATTTCCTGTTGGGTCCGCCATTGGCATATTCCGATGTATTCCAATCACCATTGATCCTGTATTTATATTGAATGGTTGAATTGATCTTCATCCCGTCAAGAGTGATAGTGTAAATCCCATCAGCCTCAGGATCAGTCATGTGAGCTGAAGCTCCCCATGAATTGAATGTACCGGATACATCAACAAAGTCGGTACCGGGTTTGAATTCGCCACTGGCAATATGCTTAGTCATATTCACATTAAAAGTAACCGGAGCCTGGGTGGGTCCGCCGGTTGCGCTCACGCTGAATCCGATCATTGGCAGTGGTGAACCGGCTAAACCGGTCCAGCCGCTGGTTGCATAGAACTGGGCGCATCCTGAGAATTTCGTTGCCAGGTCACGTCCGACGCTCATCCCGCACGATCCGTTGGCACGCGCCAGATCCACGCCCATCATTCTAACGCAAGCCGTATACTTACCAGGGGTGAGGAATTCGGTCTCCCCATCTTTGACAACCGGCAAAGTAACCCAGCTTCTTCTCAAAGATGAATCCATATCCATCACCTCAGTTGTGATCCATTCTTCATTGACGCCGTCGATTTCTTTCATGAGTACATACTGAAATTGTGGGGTCTGTGATGGTGTCCAATCCCAAATGTATGCGGTAAGGGAAGATATCTCAGCAGCGGCATAAAGATTATAGTCAACGGCCATCATGTCGCCTGAATTATTGCCTCCCGTCCATCCGCCGGTATTAACACCCTGATCAGCGGTGAAACTGGCACGGTGTGCCAAGGTATCGTTGACAGTAAAGCGCATGGAAGCGGTGTTATTGGCAGGCACTTCTTCGGTATTATTACTGACAGCGGTATAGACGAATTTATAATCGCCATAATCGGTGGCCAGATAAGGGTTCTCGATAAACGCGGTGTCCCGGTCGAGCGAGTTGATGGTATTAGGGACCGAAGTATCGCTAAATATTTCCGTGCCATTTTTGAGAACTTTCAGGTCAAGCCTGGCATTCTCGGCATCGTAACTTCCGCGGTTTAGAATGGCTGCCTTTAAACTGTTGGCCCCAACTGTTCCGGTCGGGTTACCTGCCATGCCCATCTGGCTCAGCGGCCAATAATTTATATGGTCGATAGTTTCCCCCAATCCACCGTCAAAATTGATCCAGGTGTCTTCCAGAACGAGGTCATTGTTGTAACCTTCCATCAGGGTCAAATCGTCAAGCATCCAATAGTAATACATGTTTCCGCCGTGGAAGTAGAAACGGATCTGAACATTGGGGGAACCGGCAGCTACATCGGAGATGTTGATTTCAGGAGACCTGAAACGCACCGGAGTATTCGTATTTGCGGTCACATTAAACTGGCAATCGTAGGTAGCCCAGTGAATACCGGCATCGACAGTTACCAGCATTTGTAGATTGCCCACATTTTCGCTTAAACAGCAAAGATTGAACAGTTGGGTAAACTTCACAACCACAGAAGAAACTGCGGAGCAGTCGATTTTTGGCGTTTCAACCCATGAATCAGCAGGTACAGCAGTACTTACACCATCACGACCGTTGTAGGCCTGAATGGGCAATGAGAGAAATCCGTCGGCTTTGGTCGGGAAGAAAGAGGGCGGAGCCAATTTGGACGAAGTACCCCATCTTACGGTATCATTGACCCATATCCATGGATTACCCATGTCGCTGACATCCATGATGGTCCATCCTGTTGGGAGCGACCAACCCTGTGGGTTCGTTTCGTCTTTCCAGTTAAAAGTTGTCTTCCAAATCACATCACCACCAACTTTAATATTTGGTGTGGTAACGGTTTGGACATCAGTAGGTTCTTGAAAAATAGCTTTTTTTTCAGCAGTTGTTACCTGTCCATAGGAGATAAGCCCGGTACAGATAAGTAAGAAAACCAGTGTAAATTTTTTCATAATAAAATTTTGAGTGTGGTGCAAGGTACTAATAACCTTTCCGAAATTTCCCAAAATTCAAATGGAATGAATCAATGCTTGCGTTAATGAGCATAAAAACTTCACAAGTGTATATAATTGCTTCATAAATGTGTCATGGTGCACGACCATCCATCTTTATGCCCATTGATGGAATCAGCTGGTCAACAAAAAAAGCCCCGGAGGATTTCCGGGGCTTTTTCAAATTGGCAATTGAACTCAACTGCCAGGTAAAAAATCAATTATTGAACCACTACTTTCTGAACCTTAACTTCTTTGCCATTATTGATGGAAAGGAAGTACATGCCTTTGGAAAGATTGGTATCAATGGTTTCCTGATAGTTCAATGAATTGGTTACCCTGTTCTGATAAACCACCTGTCCCTGGATATTGGTCAGGGTAATAGTGAGGTCGGAAGCGACCACGCTGTTTACGACAACTGAGAAAGCTCCTTCGGTGGGATTTGGATAAACATTGAAGGAGGCAACCAAACTGGTCGGATCCACCGCACTGGCCACACCACCATTATATACGTTGTTAATAACATTCCAGTAACGGACTTTGTATTTACGGTTAGGTCCGCCATTGGCATATTCCGAAGTGTTCCAGTCCCCGTTGATCCGGTACTTGTATTCGATCGTGGTATTCACCGGTAAGGCATCAACGGAAATTTCATAAATTCCATCAGCCTCGGGATCGGTCATGTGTGAAGAGCCATTCCAGTTGTTGAAAGTACCTGCGACATCAACAAAATCGATTGCCGGCCTGAATTCGCCGCTGGCAATATGTTTGGTCATGTTTACCTTAAAGGTAACCGGAGCTACAGTGGGTCCGCCGGTTTCGTTAATGTCTATACCAATCATGTTTACCTTGCCAGTATTGAACCAACTGCCACCTACCGATTGATAGTTGTAAGTGTAGTTGTTCTGGTTGTTGTCCATGTCCCAGCCAATCGCCATTCCGTTGGTTCCGTCAGCGTCGCCTGCTAATGTTCCCCAGAACCTTACGGCGGCGACATAACTTCCCGGCTCCAGGAATTCGGTTTCACCGTCTTTCTGCATATCGAGGGTAACATAGGTGCCACGTTGCTCAAGTGTGGCATCAACCAGGTCGGATAAAATGAGCTCAACCAATCCGTCGTCGCCCATGTCCTTCAAAAGGACATACTGGAACTGCGGAACTTCTGCAATAGTCACGCTACTTATATAGGCAGTTATGGAATTGATTTCGGTGGGTTTATAAAGGTCATAGAATACACCGACCATGTCACCGGCATTTCCGCCACCAACCCATCCACCAGTGTTGCTTCCCGCTTCAGCGGTGAAGTCGGCACGGTGCATAAGGGTGTCGGTTACAGTAAAGCCCTGCTTTATGGAATTGTTTTTAGGGACTTCTTCAGTATTGTTAGAAATGGCATTGAAAATAAACTGATAGTCACCATAATCGGTAGCCAGGAACGCATTGGTCACAGTGGCTGTATCGCGCTCGAGCGACCAGATGGTCGAAGACTCCGATACTTCATTGTAAATCTCGGTACCGTTTTTCAGAATACTCATTTGCAGTTTGGCATTTTCCTGATCGGCCATCCCGTTGTTTAGGAAAGCACCGGTAAAGGTGTAGTCACCGACAAATCCTTCGACAGATGAGCTCATACCCATCTGGGAAAGAGGCCAGTAATTGATATGGCCGACGCGCTCATTGAAGCCCCCGTTGAAATTCGACCAGTAATCAGCCAGTACCAGATCGCTCTGATAGGCTTCGGACAGTTGCAAGTCGTCGATCATCCAGAAGTAATGGCTGTTGCCCGACATGGAAAATCTAAGTTGTACATTCGGCATACCGGCGGCGACATCAGAAATATTGAATTCAACATTCTGATAACGTGCATCTGTCACGCGGTTGTTACCTACGCCGTACTGGCAGTCATAGGAAGCCCAGTGAACACCACCGTCATTGGTTACCTGCAATTCCATAATGGTGGTACCGCAGCACAAGCGGAAAAGCTGCTTGAATTTTACGGTAACCGAGGTTTTGTCGGCACAATTGATCACCGGAGTGGTGATCTGCGTGTTCATGGCATTGGAAGTGCCTACACCATCACGACGGTTATATTCGTCGGCCGGAACCACCAGATATCCATCGAGTGGTGTGGCGAAATTGGTTGACGGCCCTTGTTTGGTACAGCATCCACCCAAGGTGTCGTAGGGTGATCTCCACATCCAAAAGTTCCCCAGGTCGGCTAGATCGACAATGTTCCAGCCGGTAGGCAAGGTCCATACTTTGGTGTTCACATCGCCCCAATTAAAGGAGGTCGACCAGAAAACATCGCCGCCTCCTTTGAGGTCGTCAGTAATCTTTTGGGTTTGTACCGGATAATCTGTAAAGGGAACAGGTACGCCCTGTGAAGCTACCTGTCCGTAGGTGACCAGGCATAATGACAAACCGGTAAGTAAAAGTGTAAATTTCTTCATAGTACTTGAATTAAGTTGTTTGAATTTTTGATCGGCTAAAGTTAAAAAAATATTTGCCTCGCTCAAATTATCGTATCCAATATCCCAGGTTTATAAAAACAATTGGCCTCTGACTGGTGGAGGATCCCATCAGGGTAATTTCAACCGGTCCAACCGGGCTTGCATATCCATAGGTCAGTCCAATTCCGGCAAGGTCGGAGGCCGGATCACGGAACTGATTGAAGGAATTGAATGATTTACCAATATTTAACTTTAGTGTGGCGTAGTGGTTGCCCTTGATCCGGTATTGCAAATCGGTCCGGAGAATCATGGCGTGATTGGATGCCCGTTCCATGTAATCCATCCCGGCAAAAGGAATAAAGTTTTTTTGGTAATAGCCAAGTCCGCCAATGTAGGAATGATAAGGGTATGGAATAGAATCTCCAAATGCAAAGGTGGTAATTACTGAGGGTTGAAGACTCAATTGTGGCGAAAGTTCAAATGCTTTTCGATAGCGGAAATCAATTACCAAAGCCGGAAAGTTTCCAAGGGATGTATAGTTATTCACCTCTTTTATGATCAGTTCTGCCTTATCTCCTCGGGTAGGATAGGGGATCTTATTGAAATTATCCTTCTTGAGCTGTACGTAAAAATTGAGCATCTTGGAGTTGGTCGCCTGGATCTGCCAGTCCCCGATATTGGGGTTAAGCCAGGCAATTTCCCCCTGGATTCCCAGGGTGACTGCAAATTGATTCTGCCACGTGTTTCTCATCACAAAGTCGAGTGTCCAGTCGCGGTAAATTTTGCTGCTGATTTTACGGTTGTCTCGATAATCATAAGCCTTTAACCTGCCGAAATCTGCCAGGAAACCGAACTGATTTCGCTTATGGAACAGAAAAAAATAGGATCCTTTAAGATTCGGATTTTCCCCCAGGTTGACATCGATACCCAGCTGGTCTCCGGTTTTCAGGAGATTGCGGAAATCGGCCCGGGCCAGCAATGATGCATTGAACAGATTGTCGAAATGAAGGCCCACGTGCACCAGGTTCTGGTCCTTTTCTTCTACCCTGATGTTGAGGCGGGCCCCGTCAGGCACGGGATCCAGTTCATAAGTGATTCTGGAAAATTCATTGGTGCCGTAAGCGCGCTGCATGGCCCGGTATAGGTCATCAGGTTTTAGCCATGCCGGAAATGGGAGGTTCATCGATGACTGGACAAAATCCGGATCGACCGCCACCAGACCGGTAAATGACATCTCCCGTACGAAAATGGAATCCACTTTTGGCAGAGAGGAAACAACCGGTTTATCATCATTTGAATATTTATTAAGCCGGTCGGCCAGTTTCTTTAGCTCGATCCAGTGGCTACGTGCATCCCGCTCCCCTGTGCGGATGATCGAATCCGCCAGACCAAAAGTGAGTGTGCTGGCTCCGGGTGTCCGCGTACGAATGAGAATATCACACAGCAATCTGTTTCGTGCATTGATATCTTCACGTGTTAATGTGCTGATTTGTTTCAGGATAGTGATCACCGAGTGCAGGTCTTCCTTTTTGTAAAGGTCACGCTGAACATCCACTCCGATAATGATGTCGGCACCCATTTCTTTAAGATGATCGGCCGGAAAATTGTTTATGAATCCCCCATCAATCAGCAGGGTGCCATTTACCTCCACGGGTGTGAACACTGTTGGAATGGCCATACTGGCGCGTAATGCATCATGCAGGATCCCGCTTTTCAGCACGACCTCCTTGCCGGTAACCACATCTGCAGCCACACAAGCGAAAGGTCGGGGCAACTGGCTGAAAAGCCTTATTTTATATGCAGGCCAGGTCAGCCCGGCCAGCATGTTGGTAATGTTGGTCCCGGCAATCAAACCGGTTGGCAATTGCAATTTACCCCGGCTTACCGGAAAGTCATAAAAGTATTTCTCAAGCTGATCCTTATACTCAAAAGACATGTCATTTCTGGGGATCTCATCTCCCAGTAATGCGTTCCAATCCAGCCCTTTAACAATCTTTTCCATCTCAGTTGCGGTGTACCCCATGGCAAACAGTCCGCCTACCAGGGATCCCATG
>JBBQOG010000157.1:0-7629 GCA_038330665.1 Bacteroidales bacterium | reverse complement strand
AACGGTTGATTTCATCCTTGTTGATATCCAAGGCTGCAGATGGAGTCTGAAAATGATCCAGGTCCGACCACTCCTTAATCAATGGCTCATGAACGATTCCCATCAGTCCGTCCTCCATATTCACAAACCTGCATCCCCACTCATCAATGTAAATTCCTGAGTCAAATTTCCCGCCAACCAGATTCAGCGAATGATTATAAACCGACGGAGCCTGAGCGATATCATCGGGATACAAATCCCGGATCTTCTTTACATAATCCGGATATCTCCGCTCCGCCCAGGGTAAAAGCCATAAATGCCTCGGAATCCTTGAGGGATCCTCAAAATTGAGTGTTTGCTCTACCAGCGTTCTTGATTTCATCATTTATATACGACTCTTTAACTGCCAACTGCCTACTGCCAACTGCCCAAATCCCAGTTTTCGTAAGCCCCGAGCATTCGCTCGCCCAGTCCCCTCACCCACCGGCGATCCTTTTCAATCGCCACTGTTTCCGAGGGAAAGGTACGGATTTCGTCGGGTAATTCATGAAGGAGATTAATGCAAATTGTCTGTGAAAGTGCGGCTTCCGGTGGACAAATCACCTTACCGGGCACCCGGCAATTCTCAATTGCCTTGAACAGCTTTTTAAATTGATGGTCGTCATCCGGATGCCCGTAACGGACCTCCGGGCCATTTTCCAGGGTAGCAACAATACCACTGGAATTTTCATCGAGCCGGATGGTTGCTTTTTCAAATTCAAAGACAAAGGAAGGATTAACCTGATTTTGTGTCACATGGGAAGCATAAAAATTGATCTCGACCTCTTCGCCGGTAATCGCCCTGCACATCACCGTATCAAAATTCTGGATATCGTAAGCCCTGAATCGCCAACCTGATACTGTTTTGGGCACCGAGCTCAGGTGCATTTCCGGGCCGGTGATAAAGAACATATTGTGCAGAAAATGGGCACAGGCATTATTGGCTATACTGTCGAGAACCAGCGCTCCATCCTGGGCGTTCACCCGGCCGGCCCAGTTATTCCGGTTAAAATAAGCAAACGGCCTTGGCCACAGGCAGATGGTTTTCAAACGAAGCGGTTTCCCATATTTGTTTGCAAGAATATCCTTTTTGAGGTCCTGGATAGCTTTTGAAAACGACCATTGGTAACCCACCTCCACAAAGCGTCCGGTTTGATTCCGGGCTGCAATTAACCGTTTCAGCTCGCTGGGTGTAACCCCTACAGGCTTATCAACCAATACATTGCTCTTATTTTTGAGCGCCGTGATGGATTGGGGAACATGGTACTGCAATGGGGAGGAAATCACCGTAAGGTCGGCCTGATTTTCATCCCCGAAAAACGACTCCATATCCGGATAAATGGGGATCCCCCGGGCAGTGATTTCGGCGAAGTAGCCCGATTTTTCCGGCTCCGGATCAATCACCCCGCAAATAACCGCCTGATCTTCAGGGATCTCTTCGAAAAGGGTTTTCAGATAGTAATACCCATAACCGGATATGGCGGAAAACAAAATTTTAATTGGTGGCATGGTGGACTAATTTTCTAAAAGGTTGACTTCATTTATCTCTCCGTTCCTGCTATCGACGGCAATGGTTTTAATCTCAAATGGCCGGAATACCAATAAGGTTTTCACGTTAAGCAAGGGTATCATCAGATCGGCACGTGCCGGATAGCCCGAAGTTTCAAAAAACCTGATAATCAGTTGATCCCCGGCTTCAGAATATTTCAGGGCAGCCATCCGTACCGATGGATTGGATAACCGGACTACACTCCCGGGCGACTTTCCGGATTTCTTTGGAAAACAGCACAGAGTCATGGACCCTGAATTCAGCATCCTGCTTTCGCGGTCGATTTTTTCCAGCCGTTCCCTGACGGGACCCGCATTCAGGCGAAACCGAAACAGGTGTTCTCCCTGGTCCATCCTGGGGGTGAACCGGTCTTGCCTGACAATCGGGGTGTAATCATTGACCGGATGCCCGGCATAGGCAGGCGACCGGAGGAGTGACAGGCGCAGTTCACCCCCGGAAAAATCAAACCCATAGGTCGTGCGGTTGACCACGGTAAAAGCATGATCGCCTGACTGAGAGAATATTCCGACCCACTGATGAGCCACCAACTCCATGTCTTCCTGTTTAAATTCCTGCACCCCATAGGCGACCTGTCCCATCACCGGTTCTCCTGAAAGTGTCGTCGGGAATCCAAACTTTAGCATCCGGTCTTTCTCCATCCAAAACACCCTGATCTCCATTTCAATCCCGGATCCTGTTTTCGGTATAAAATAACGGACGGCTGCAGTGGATTCATTATATCTGAAAAGTGCCTCCACAACAGTCCTCACCGGGCCCTGTTCGATAATCCTCACCGATTGGATAGGACCATTAGTTCCGGCAAACCGGGCCGTTTCGGAAGGCGACATCAACCGGAACCTGCCTTCGGTTTCGTTGAATCCATCCACTTTCATACCCCATGGATCTGCATAATCACTCATAGCCCTGAGTTCCGCGGAATTAACATTCAGGTAGTCAAATCCATCGACCTGATATTGATCGATCAATCCGGTATCGGGGTTAATATGGATCAGTACTTGGTTATTCGAAAATACAAAGTCCTCTTGTGCCGGCTGGAGCGGCTTTTCATCAATAGGAACCTCCCTGAGGTAACAGGAGAACCGGTTCATGGATGAGGCCTGCAGTTTAGCACAGAACACCAGACGCTTACGATGATCATTCTCGATGTTTGCTGATTCTTTTTCCAATTGATATTCCACCAGATTACCCGAATCATCAAACAGCTCCGGCAAAAGGAAAACCCCGGGGTTGAAGTTAGGTTCCGCGCCCTGCAATTCAACGATCAGGGTTTCCTCCACATCCATGGCCTCCGGATTATAAACCAGAATCGGAAATTCGCCTTTGCGGGCAGGTGACTGACCGGCCAGCAACAGGAAAAATGCTTTCGTTTTTAAACGGGAAAGAATCTCCAGACCGTGGGACATCCGCTGAAGCGCATAGTTCTCCACCTCAGGAATGCCGGATCCCGGCAAAATATCGTGGAACTCGCAGAACAGCAAATCCTCGAGAGCCTGGTTAAGCTCCTGATACGGGTATTTCATCAGTCCGACCAATACGGCATGACTCCATATCTTTTCGGTAAAATAATAGGTCTCCTCCAATTCCCGGTGCATCTTTTTCACGCGGGCCATCGAAGTATAACACCCTACTGCCCAAGGGTTGAGATCATTTTCCCAAACGGGTAACCACTCCCTCTTTGTCTCGAGCCATCCGAAATAGGCCTCCGGCCAGGAATGGCGCATCTCCGGATAATCCTGATTTTTACTCACATCAGTATTCGAAATTCTCAATTGGATATTTGAAAGATCTTCCAGAGAGGGTCCTCCGCCATGGTTTCCGATTCCCCACAAAAATATTCCACTTTCCAGTCCCGGGTTGGCTTCCAGCCATCGGTCCAGTTTTTCGGTCAGCTTACCCTTTTCTGAATTATAATGTTCTGACGACCGGTGGGCAAGAATCCTCGATCCGTCGAACCCCTCCCATATAAAATCGGCAGCCGGAAGGTCAAGGTGATTGGGATCGGGCCGGCAAAAAAGATAAGAGCGATAGCCCGATTTTGCGAGAATCTGGACCAGGCCGCGTGAGTGACCGAAAGGATCGAAGTTCACAGCGGTTTCCGGTTCCACACCAAACTTGTCTTTAAAATACTTTTTGCCGGTAAGAATCTGTCTGACAAACGACTCCCCCGATGGAAGGTTGCAGTCCGGCTGGATATACCAGCCACCAATAATCTTCCACTTACCGTGGGCAACCAATTTTTTGATTCGCCTGAAAAGGACGGGTTCATACTCCTCCACCCATTGATAAAGGAGGGACTCATTGTGACAAAAAACAAACCCGTCGAATTCTTCGCAAAATTTTGCCGCGATACGAAAGGTTGATAAGGTTTCGGCGAGCCCTTCTTCCCACGTCCAGAGCCATACCGGGTCGATATGGGCGTTACAGATGAGATGAATAGTTCGGTTCATATAGTTGCCCCAGTTACCAGTTGCTTATTGTTCTGCTGCAATAGATTCAGCACCTTCTTTTGGCTTGTATTGTTCACTGGTATCTTCATTTAAATCCCTCATCAGAAGATTAAAGAATTGACTTACTACATAATTTGCTAATCCCTTATCCTTGGAGAGCCGGTTCATGAATTCTATCGGAGGTTCTGCATTTTTCAGCAGTGCTTTATCAATGCTTTCCCTCAATTTCATTCTTTTAACATCTTCGATATTGTCAGCGCGCAGGCTTGCCAGTAAACTACCGTCAGTTTTTAGTGAAGCATACATATCTTTAATGACTTTATCATCATCGCCTAGTTCAACGGCATATTTATCATTGATTTCCTTGACAATGACCGCCAAAACTTCTTTGACGTCCTTACCCTTGCCTTTGTGTCCGTCCCCCTGAGGATTTTCAAGTGTTGCATCTTCCGGTTTCAAAATGATGCACCCGTTTTCCTCCTCCTGAATTTTGAATTTGTCCATATCAACCATTTGAATCACTTCCAAAGGCAAAGATTCCTTCTCGTAAGGGAGATATTTTAAAAGGAGTTTGGTGAACAGGTAAAACTTTTCCAGATCGGTATCAATGAACGTAATTATTTGAGATATAAACGAATACTGGCGAATATATTTATTGACATTCTTCCTGAATAGGTCCTTATCCTCAGGCGATAACGGCAAATACCCTTCGTCAACGATCTTCTTAAAAAATGGCGAAAGAACCTCTGATTTGACTTTTCGTCTGACAAACATTTCAATAAACGAATCAACTTCTTCTTTAGCAAATATATCTGCCCTTTCGATTTCATACTTGAGATTGTAGAGCTTCTGCTTATCGGTACCTTTATCCAAAACAGTGCTTTGATAATAGCCCTGGAAGTCATCCTGGATTTCCTCATGCTTATTTACAAAATCCATGATAAAAGTATCCTGCTTCCCCTTCACCGTTCTGTTTAATCGGCTCAAGGTCTGCACCGTAGCCACACCGCCCAGTTTCTTATCAACATACATAGTGTGTAAAAGCGGTTGGTCGAATCCTGTTTGAAATTTATTGGCTACAATCAATATTTTATAACCTGGCTTTTTAAACTCCTCAGCAATATCTTTCACTTTGGGGCCATTCATACTCTCTTCCGTATACTTATCAAGGTCCAGTTCGACGGTTCCGGAAAATGCAACAAGTGTTTGAATGCCTAATCCCTGCTCCTTAATAATCTTATCGAATGCGATCTTGTACAGCACCGCATGTGCCCTGGAGCTGGTCACGAGCATGGCTTTTGCCCTGCCACCAATTTTATGAATGGTTTTCTCCATAAAATGGTTGAGCATGATATGACTTTTTGAAGCGATCGAATATGGATGTTTATTAACTTCTTTTAGGAGTAATCGTTTGGTTTTCAATTTCTCAAACGGCTTTCCGTCTTCAGCCTTTTCATTTTCGATCAATTCAAAATAGGAACTTTTTGTAATATAACTGTCGAGAACATTTAGGATGAAGCCCTCATCAATGGCCTGACGCATAGTGTATTCATGAAAGGCACGAAATCCTGATTTTTGGGTAGCATCGGGTATCCCGAAAAGTTCCAGTGTCTTCGGTTTTGGCGTCGCTGTAAAAGCAAAGAATGACAGATGAGGTAGTTTCTGGCGGCTGGCCATAATTTTCTCTAACTCGGCCTCTACCGTATCTTTGGGTTCCTGATTTTCATCATCCTGATTGATAATATGTTTAAGCGCTTCATCGGTAGTAAGGCTAATCTTCAGGTCCTTGACATTTTCACCGCTTTGGCTGCTATGTGCCTCGTCAACAATGATTGCAAAGCGCTTTCCCTTCAGTTTTTCGATTTCTCCGATGTATCCGAATTTTTGCAGGGTACTGATAATAATCTTATCACCTTCGGTTAAGGCCTTGATCAGCTGCTGACTGCCTTTTGTAATCGTTCTGACGGTTCCGTTGATCTTTTCAAACTGCTTGATTTGTTTCTGAAGCTGTTTATCCAATACAATCCGGTCGGTAATGACAATAATGCTATCGAAAACCGGTTCCTGATCAGGTCCGAACAGGTTAGAGAGCTGATGCGCCAACCAGGCAATGGTTTTGCTTTTACCACTACCTGCGCTGTGCTGAATCAGGTAGTTATGTCCCACTCCGTGTTGCCAGGCATGGCTGACCAGTTCCCGAACGCAATCTCTTTGATGGTACCTGGGGAAAATGGTTGAAACCTCTTTTGTCTTCTCGTCTACTTCAGAGAATATGTAGTTGTTAAGCATTTCCAGAAGGCTGTCACTCTGCAAAACTTCTTCCCATAGATAACTGGAAGCAAATTTCTCCGGGATCATCGGATTCCGGGTATCCCGGTTGAATGGCAGAAAGCGGGTGTTTCCATTGTCGAGTTTCGTGGTCATCAGAGCAGTATTATTATCTACCGCGAAATGCACCAGGCAATTCTTCAAAAACGGATCACGGCTGTCGCGCCGTTTGGTATATTGTTCAACAGCATGGGTTACATTCTGGCCGGAAAACTCGTTCTTCAATTCCATAGTAATAATCGGAATCCCATTGATGCAAATGACCAGGTCGAGACTCTTATCGGGAAACTGGGAACTATAATGCACCTGTCTGATAATGCTGAACCGGTTGGCTTCATACTTTTTGAGATGCTCCGGATTCAAGCCGGATGCAGGTTTGAATGATATGAGTTTGATACTGGCACCCTGCAGAACAAAACCCTCACGGATTAAATTCAGAATTCCTCTTTTGTCACGGAGTTTGGCAAATTCCTGAGAAACTGCTTCCATACAAGTTACCGGAAATTGCTTTTCGATTTTACGCCAGGTATCCGGTTGAGTGGTCCTGATAAACTTTTCCAATAATTGCTGGTCCAAACCATTCGCCAAATCAAAGTCAGAACTGGTACGAACCGTAAATAACCTGCTGTTTTTCAGGTATTCATAAACCGTATCCTCAAAATGAATTTCTTTTATTCCGCTCATGATGGGTTAATCATTAATGGATAAATCCTTACTGATGATTGAAAATATCTCGAGCTTTAGCTCTTCGTTATAGTCTCTTTCATTGTCAAGCATCGAATGGATAATGCGCTGTAATAAACCCCGGTCAATTAATCCGGCAGCCAGATGATAACTGATGTTTTCCATCTCACGGATGAACCGTTCCAGACAAAACAGATAACCATTCAGATTCAAAAACTGAACGCCTAATGAAATGGACAATCGCTTATTACCATCAATAAAGCTATGGTTCCTGTTTGCTGCGTACACCAAAAAAGTCAGCTTATCTTCAAATTCCGGATAATGGTCATCATTCTGAATATGCTCCAACACACTTTCAAGCAGGCCGATATCCAAGATTTCCAGACTTCCGCCGCCACTTACTTCCACGGTTTTGTTATGAATCCTTAAGGCTTGCTGGATATTAATATAGAGGAGCATGTGCTATTCGCGTTCTTTGAGCCGTTTGAAAACCTCCTTATACTCTTCGAGTCGTTCATCGAGCGACATGCTTTTCTCACCCAAAAACCGGTCGATATCATCCGGCGACACCGCCCCAACATA
>JBBQOG010000156.1:0-7636 GCA_038330665.1 Bacteroidales bacterium | reverse complement strand
AACTTAAATACGAAAAAAAGAGATTGACGGCTCCACCGGATGCCTGGGGAAAGGAAGGCGACCGTAAAGTGCGATTGGTGCAAAATCACGCCATCTATGCCGGAATGGTGGAGGCCATGGACCAGGCCGTCGGCAAAGTACTTGATTATCTGAAAGAAAGTGGATTGGACAAAAACACGGTGGTCATCTTCATGTCCGATAACGGTGGTCTTTCCACTTCAGAGGGACATCCCACCAGCAACCTTCCCCTTCGGGCCGGCAAAGGCTGGCTGTATGAAGGCGGCATAAGAGAACCGATGCTGGTAAAATGGCCTGAAAAAACCAAGGCCGGCACCACCTGCGACCAACCGGTGATCAGCACCGATTTTTACCCGACCCTTCTCGAAATGGCCAACCTGAAACTTCAGCCAGAGCAGCACAAAGATGGAATCAGCATGGTTCCGCTCCTTTTGAGAAAAACCAAAAAGGCAAACTACCCGGTAAACCGGCCGCTGTTCTGGTTTTATCCCCATTACGGCAACCAGGGTGGACAGCCCGGTAGCGCCATCCGGGTCGGAAAATACAAACTGATTGAATTCTTTGCAGACGGCACCCAGGAATTATATGACCTGGAAACCGATATCAGTGAGAAAAACAACCTGATTCATGACCTCCCGCTCAAACAGAAAGAATTGTCAGATCATTTGCATCAGTGGCAAAAAAGCGTAGATGCCAATTTCCCGGAAAGGAGAATTTCGACCAAAAGCTGATTGACTAATCCTATCCGAAAAAGAGGGCCAATCCGCCAATCCATAATGCGGAACCATCATGCCAAGTATCAGGGCTGGAATCGGGCGGAAAATTAAAATCAGATTTGCGCATTTTCTGAAACATTAGCCTTAAAATTAGTGTATGAAAAATCTTACGCCCACACTCATCCTGGCAATTTGCCTGGCTGGGGGATTAGTCTCCTGTAATCATCAGACAATCAATAGCCCAAACCGCATTGTCATTCAAGGAAAGATTCTGAACTACAGTGACACGAGTACCGTATTTTCATACGACACCTACGAATTTCTCAGCACCCCTCAGCAACCAGCGGTCAAAATCAATCCGGATGGCTCCTATCAGCTGATCATCGAAACGGAAAATCCGGTTAAAGGATTCTTTTCTTTCGGACGTGTGCCCTTTACCTACCACTTTGATATCAAGCTCGTCGATGGCCGGGATTCAAGCCTTTCGGTAGAGTCGGCCGATTTCCGGATGGTATACCTATGGCTCGAGCCGGGCGACAATCTGACGATGAACCTCGATGTGGAAAGGATTCCCGAGACCCTGCATTTCAAAGGCGCGGGTGCGGTAAACAATGAATTTGTAAATCTGGAGGAACAGGAGTTCGGTGCATACAAGCATAAGTACCTCGAGAATTATTATCACATTACCTATCGGGAGCCCGATGACTTTAAGAAAGTTACCGATGCCCTGAGGGAGGAGAAACTGAAATACCTTTCAGACTATGCCGCTGCCCATGCGCTAAGTCCAAAACTGAAAGAGGCTTACCAGACGGAATATACCACGGCGGCAGTCACCTCGAAAATCTATTATCCGGGCGGACATGCCGGGTTTAACAACGGCAGGGCGGCTGTACTTCCTGCAGATTACTTTTCCTTTCTGGATTCCGTAACCCTCGCGGATACGATCGGGCCCCGGGGCATCGGGTATTACTATTTTCTGAATGCCTGGCTCCATAAGAAGAATGATATGGGAGATATTGGCAGTCCCGAAAAAGATGATTTCTATACGTATGTAAAAACGCAGTTGCCGGGTCCGATGGCCTATGAATTCATGGCCTACGCACTCGCCCGTGATTTCAGGAAAGGCCTGTATGAGGAGTTCGGCGAAAAATGTCCCTATCCGGATATCGCACAGCAGGTTAAGAAAAAATACCAGCATATGGAAGGTATGCTGGAAGGCAATCCGGCCCCCGATTTCCAATTGCCAGATGTGACCGGAAAAGTCGTTTCGCTAAAAGATCTGAGAGGGAAATATGTGTACATCGATTTTTGGGCCACCTGGTGTGGTCCCTGTATCAAGGAAATACCCGACCTGAAAAAAACGGAGGCCATTTTTCGCGGAAAGAATATCTGGTTTGTAAGTATATCCTATGATAAACCAGCCGATACCGAAAAATGGAGAAATTACGTGATCGATAATAAACTAACTGGAATTCAACTGCTTGCAGATCAAGAGATGCACGATCTGTATAATAAAACCTTTAATATTGATCTGATACCCCGGTTCCTGCTGCTAGACCCCGAAGGGAATATCGTTAGCGCCAATGCGCCACGACCCTCGAACCCCAAGCTCTTGGACCTCCTGAACAACATGGTTAACTAGCTGACAATTAACCATAGGAACTGTCATCCCGACGAAAGTCGGGACCGGCTCCCTTACATCGAATTCTTCGGGACCTCAGTAAAGAAGGCAGAGCTGCAGCACCTGCCCACCTATTTCCTCAACGAAATGATCGTATCCTTCACCTGCGTCCAGAACACTCCAAAATAGCCGAGTGCACCCTTGTCGAAATTTCCGATTGGATTATACGGGGTTGCGGATACAAAACTTGGCCTGGCCATATCGTTGATCTGATTAAAATAGGCATAGCTAAGCGAATCGATGGATTGGAATTCCAGACGCACGGTATCCCCAATTTCAAGGCTGTATCGGTAAAGCGGCATATCTACCTCTGTGCCGTCAAATGGCTGGTCGTTAGTTATGTTAAAACTTCCCTGGCGGGATTTGCCGTTTTTGGTCAACTTGAACCGGTAAAAATTACTGATTCCCGCGGGATCCTTCCACTTCAGGTTTAGCAAATAAATGGGCGGACTGGTGGGTCGCGGATCGCCAAACCCCCTGACAATCTTCAAACTATCCAGGAATACCTCCTGAGGCGCCTGGGTTGCAGCCAGATACCGCTCATCCGGAGATACAATGAAATTAAGCTGAAGGTTCTCACCGGCTGATACCGTGACCTGCTTCAGGGAATAGATTCCGGGACTCACCTCGTCGAATACAAGCACATCCCCGTTGCCTTTTACAAGCTCAGCACGGGCACCTGTGATTTTTACAAAATTGCTGCTATCATAGAACCCGGCAGTTTTGCTGGCTTCCACCAAACACTCCCCATTCGATGCGTTTAGCGAGGCAGATATCACCACCCGGGGAGCTGTATTTTTTAAATCCAGTTGAATCACCTCTTCACAGGAAGTGACGGTTACCACCAGAGTCACGAGTAAAAAAGACACTATATTATTGATTTTCATCTTTCGGATCCTAAAATTTAAAGTTCCAGGTTATTGAGGGAACGATTCCAAAAAGCGCCAGTCGCACAGCTTCAGTGGTTCCGGGAGCCGTTTTGCTCTCCCTGAAGGAAATGCTGTACGCATTCTTCCGGTCGTAAGCATTATAAGCGGACACATTAATATCAGAATTCCACCTTTTTCGCGGCTTGAACTGATACGTAACCCCGAGATCAAGACGGTGATAATCCGGCATCCTGGAACCGTTCCGATCGGTATACAAATTAATTAATGACCCGTCGATCAGATACTTCCCGCTCGGAAAGGTCACGGCATCCCCGGTATAGTAAATCCAGTTGCCGGAAAAGATGATCCGGTCCGTTAACTGGTAGCTGGCCACGATGGAAATATTATGCGTACGGTCCTGACGGGCCGAAAACCAGTTGCCAAAATTGATCTGGTTGAATTGCTTTTCCGACTTCGACAAGGTATAACTCACCCAGCCGGTGAGTCTTCCACTGGTGCGACTGGCCGAGAACTCAATTCCGTATGCCCTGCCCCTGCCAAAAACCAGCTCGGCCTCCAGGTCAGGATTCAGAAATGTATTGGCGCCATTTTTATAATCCACCAGGTTGCTCAATATCTTGTAATAGGCTTCGACACTGAGGTCCCAGCCGTTCTTCGGAAGGTTTTTAAAATAACCCAAAGCGATCTGGTCGGCAATGGTCGGTTTGATCAGCGGAGTGCTGGGCGTCCAGATATCCGTGGGCGAACTGGATAAGGAATTCGACAGGATATGCAGGTATTGAAACATCCTGTTATAGCTGGCCTTGATCGAATTATTCTCCCCCAACAGGTAGTTGGCCGTGATCCGGGGTTCAAACCCAACAGACGTATGATAAAATTTTCCGCTTGGATAAACGACGGAATCAAGAACCGACTTATCACTGGCATATGTTTTCACCGTATACGGACCGATGTTGTTAAAAAAGCTGACTCTCACGCCATAATTCATACTAAATAACGTGGTGATTTTCTGTTCATTGCTCAGATACACGCCGCTTTCCAGGGCTTGTTGAGGTTCGATATGCATCGAAAACGAGGTGGTATCCGAATCGTCGCCCGGCATAAACGTCCCAGGCTTAAACTGATGAAACGCGGATACCCACCCAAAGCGGACCATGTTATTGGTGTTTGGATACCAGGTAAAATCCTGCTTTAGGCTATAATCCACAATCCCGGAGTTCAGTTTAAAGGAGATATTGCCGAAAGCTGCTTTAAACCCATAATTGTAATCACTGTATATCAGGGAGGTATTTGAAAACAGTTCCTGATTAAAGCTATGGTTCCAGCGAAGTGTGAGGGTGGAGTTCCCGGATTCAAATCCGGCCTGCTGCCTGCCGAAGATATCCCGGCCGGTGTATCCCGAGAGAAACAGTCGGTCCTTATCACCAAGGATATAGTTGGCTTTCAGGTTAAAATCATAAAAATAAAAGGATACGCTGTCGGCCAGGTCGCTCACCGCTTTCAGGGCCAAATCCGCATAGGTTCGCCTGGCCGAAAACAGTACCGAACTTTTATCCTTGATCAACGGTCCTTCCACCGACAAACGGGAGGAAATGAGACCAATCCCGCCGGTCATCCCCCATTCCTTATAGTTCCCATCCCGCATCCGGATATCAAGAACAGAAGAAACCCTGCCGCCATAAGGGGCCGGTATCCCACCCTTGTACAATTTCACATCTTTTATGGCATCTGAATTGAACACGGAGAAAAATCCCAAGAGGTGCGAGGCATTATATACCGGAGCCTCATCCAGCAGGATGTGGTTCTGATCCGCCTCTCCTCCCCTGACAAAATAGTTGCTGCTGCCTTCGCTGCTGGGGCTCACACCCGGCAGAAGCTGTATCCCCTTGAGAATATCCCTTTCGCCAAAGAGCACTGGAACAGCCTTTAATTGCTTGATATCAAGCTTAATTGAGCCCATCTCCAGGCTTCTTACTGCACTTTTGGTGCTTTTACCGGTAATTTCAACGACATTGAGGGAAGTTGATTTCGGCGGAAGATCCAGATCGATTGTGAGATTGGAGTTCAGGCTGATCTTTTGGGTTACGGTTTCATATCCGAGGTAAGAATACTGTAAGGTATAGTTGCCCGGGTCAATCTTGAGGGAATAATAACCATATTGATTGGTGGAAACACCGGTGTTCAGTTCCATGATTACCACATTGGCAAAAAGCAGTACTTCGCCGGTTTTGGCATCTTTCACATAACCACTTACCGAATACCGGGGATCGTCATCCGCCTTCACAGATTCGGAAGACAGCAATAATGTGGCAAAAAAAGCAATGAACAGGAGGTAAATCTTCATTAAGCGTACAAATCAAAGTTATTTAAACCATTTCTATCGGTGCCATTAGAACACCTCATGAATATAAAGGTTTAAACGGCTGGCCGGCAAAGATATTGGTTTCTTTCCGATCAGACCTATAAAGCAATATTTTTCAGGGCACCCAGCTCGCGTGTGGTTTGACGCAGCCGGCGCGACATACTCTCCAGCAACCGAAAAGCCAGCGAGGGGTCTTTCTGGATTGTGGAATAGAAGTTTTGCTTATCGATTGTCAGTACTTTGGTGTTGCCCAAGGCCTTTACCGTGCAGGAACGGACATCTTTTTCAAACAGGCCCATCTCGCCGAAAAAGTCCTTCTCTCCAAGTTCGGCCACCTTCACCTCGCGTCCGTCGGTTTCATCAATCACCTCCACACGCCCCTCCTGAATCACATAAAGACAATCGCCCAAGGAACCCTGCCTGATAATGATTTCACCATCCGTATATAACTGACCAAATGTTCCTGGCATGACCATAAATCAATTAGTTCCAACAAGTATCTCTTTATCAATAAAATACATGTCAACATCCCCCACGTTCTTCGCCGAAATCCTTCCACGGTGTTCACACGTGAATGTATCCCGGATCAATTCAAAGGTTGCTGCTGATATGTTTACTTTTCCAACCTCCCCATTCGACTCCATCCGGCTGGCAATATTCACCGTGTTGCCCCATATGTCGTAGGCGTACTTTTTCCGGCCAACCACACCGGCCACAACAGGCCCTGTGTGTATACCAACCCTGAGCCCCCAGGGGGCGAGGTTCTTACGTTTTCTCTGTGCATTTTTCAGGTCCATATAATCCTGCATTTCCAACCCTGCCCGAACAACATTTTCGGGATGCGTGGTGTTTTCAGTGGGAATGCCCCCGGCACACATGTAAGCATCTCCTATTGTTTTGATCTTCTCCAGGTTATGCCTCTCTACAATGCTATCAAATTCCTGAAAGTATTCATTCAATTCCGCTACAAGTTCATTCGGGGGAAGGCCTCCGGCAATCCGGGTAAAATCTTTAAAATCGGTGAATAAAACCGAAACGCTCTGATAATCGCGTGGGGTTGCTGAACCTTTATCCTGCAATTCCCTTGCCACCTCTACCGGAAGGATATTGAGCAACAGGTTTTCTATCTCCACATTCTGCTTATCTAACAACTTGTTAATCTTAACTTTATTCAGATAATTCCGCAGGATAATGAATGCGATGATCACGATCAGAATCAGTCCTGCCAGAAAAGAATTCTTCACGATCCTCTGTTTCTGCAGGGCAAGTTTCTGAAATTCGACCTCCCTCTCCTTTTTAACCAGATCATATCCCAACTGCTGTTGTTCGATGAGATGATCATTCGAACTTTGAAAGAGCTCTTCCTTGATTTCGGTCAGTAACACCTGGTTTCGATAGGCATTCAGATAATCCGACAGTGCGGCGTAATTTTTTGCGAGACCCGTATATACATCACGCAATTCAAAGTTTGCACCGATCTCCTTTGCCACCTCCTGTGCCTTTTGATTGTAATTAATTGCAGAACGGATATCTCCCTTGAGGGTATAGGTGTCCGCAAGTCCAAGCAGTGCCAGGACGATATCAAGCTTTGCATCCAGGTCCTCAGCAATCTTCAGTGCACGGTTCTGATTTTGAAGTGCCTGGCCATAATCACCCTGCCGGGCATAAACACGACCTAAACTCGTCAGCGAAAAAGGGACACTGCCGGACGAAGATTTCTCAAAGGCTGAGAGGGAATTCTGATAATATTGTAATGCTTCGCCGAATTTTTCCTTTTTAAAATATGCCTCTCCCAGGTTCACCGAAGCCGTTCCGATCGCATCGGTATTTTTTAGTTTCTCAGCAATCGGTAGCGCTGCCAGATATATTTCAATGGCCTTATCCAGTGTCGCCGGCTTTTTCAGGTAAATCAACCCGATATTGATCATCGTGGTTACCAGCCGGAGAGAGTCCCCGATTTCTTCTGCCG
>JBBQOG010000155.1:0-7652 GCA_038330665.1 Bacteroidales bacterium | reverse complement strand
TCGCAAACCTGGTCCATGAATGTTTTTTCATCTCTGGCGTGAAGCATAGCCTGGCTGCTTTTGCTTAGGGCTGCCAGGGTACGGTTCAGCTTGGTGAGCTTTTGCTCCTTTTTTTTGCGATCAGTAATATCCCGAACCACCGAGACAGATCCCAGTATATTACCTGCCACATCCAGTACCGGCGCGGCATTCACCTCGCGGTAGCGTAATTGTCCGGTTGTTGGGATACGGATGATCTCTTCCTGTTCATTGATTGTGGTCCCCTTCAAGGCAATCAGGGGTGGAGCTTCTTGAGCCCCACGGGGGGTTCCATCGGCGTTGAATACAGTGAGGCTTGCCGCAAAGTCCTCGATGTTCACCGGGATGGAGATATCAATACCAAATCCTTTTAAGGCAGGGGGGTTCGCCAGGGTAAATTTTTTATCCGTATCGGCAAACCATACTTCATCCGTCATGCTATTAACCAGGGCGCTTAGTTTGTCTTTCTCCTGACGGACAATGCCATGCAAACAAAGGGTCTCATTCTCCAGCTGTTTACGTTCGGTGATATCCTGTATGGTTCCAATGAGGGCAACGGTTTTGCCGGTCGGATCAGCGATGACTTTCCCTAACCCAAGCAACCATCTGGTTTCGCCATCTGATTTGCGGCAAATACGGTACTCACGGTCGAATGGCTTTTTATTTAAAATAACCTCTTCCATAAGGTATTGAGTCATTTTCTCCCGGTCCTCCGGATGGATCAGGTTTATCCAGCTATCCATAACATGTGGATAATCCCTTCCAATTCCAAATATTTCATCGAGGATTTCCGAGGATTCCCAGGTATCGGTCAGGAAGTCCGTTTTATAGGACCCGATGTTTGCGGCCTTCTGGGATTCTTTAAAAAAGAAGGCGCTTTCCCGCAGTACTTCCTCCGCCTGCCGGTGCTCAAGCTCACTGGCTGCACGCAAAGAAACAAGTTTTAAGATACGTTCAATTAAAACCCTATCAGTCATGGGCTTGCGTCCGATAATAGCAATGAGTCCTATTGGATTTTCATGTGAATCCCAGAGAGTCAACCCGGCATAACTTTCCGCCACCATATCCTGTAGCACCTGGTCGCCGGGAAAAAGATGCCTTACCTTTTGAGGGAAACAACAGATTGAATGGCCGGCTACCTCACCGCAGGGGGTATCCTTAAGGGCATACTTCACATTTGCTTCGTATTTCCCGTCAAAATAGACGGCAAGGGTTTGGGCCACCAAGCTATTCTCCTCAAGCTTATCGATGCACACATAGTCCATGCCGAGCGTTTTACCCAGATACTCAGCCAGTGCTTCAAAGAAATCAATTCCGTCGCGTATCCAGCTGTATTCCAACAAGTAGGCCTGCGTATTCTCTATCTGCCGTTGCAAGGTGTCATCACTGATTACCAGATGGACCAAAATTTGATGGTTATACTCTGCCAGCGAAAAGGAAAGGGTTCCAAAACCGGGCTGACCGGTCGAGGTGAGTAATCCCAAATCATCCGACTGGTTGATTCTGGTCTCCAGGAGGGTGTTCCATGTGTGGTTAAAATTCAGGTGATCATCAGGATGTATGAATTGCTTGAGTGGCATGCCAAACAATTCCTCCTTTTTCAAGTCAAGAAGTTTAGCGCCCGCTTCGTTTATATCCGTGATCAGACCTTCCGGTGTCAGTGTCAGGCAAGCATTGGGAAGGGATTCAAAGAAATCCTTATAGTGTTGGTAAGTGTTTTCCATACCAAAAAAATTTTCAAGGGCACCTTTTAGACTTCAGGGTTTCGCTCCAACTGCACACCTGTTTTATTTGTGCCGGGGTAGGTGCCGCATCCGGTTTTGCAGAGGCATAGGATTCCGGAGGCATTTTACCTTTCGTCATGATTTTGCAGATGGCGGCACTTTTTTTTGCCTTTTTTGACGGGCTCAATTTTTCCCATTTCGATAAATTCACATGAATCATAGCCAAACGATTGCCACCCTCTGAGTGGCAATCCATGCAGGATTGTGTGAGAATCGTCATCACATTTTCCGGAATGGCATCTTTTTTTACCGTTTGGCCCTGGTCCTGAGCTACCGCATTTTCTGGCATCATCATCAAACCAACCAATAGTACCATGAACAGCGCGCCGGCGAATTTTATCCTGTAATTTTTCATAACAAATCCATTATTTATGGGGTGGCTCAAAAATAATCAATATTCTGAAGTGGTTATCTTGCTTTCCACTGGAATGAATGAGGCCATTTTGCGGTAACTGAGGTAACCGAGGTATGGCAGATATGACAGCCGTTGGTGTGCTCCGGATTGGTCCCTCCATGAACGCCGGCAAATTCAGAGGAGCCTTCGCCTTTCGAATTATCGTGGCACGATCCGCAACTGGATATGCTTTTAACTTTTCCTTTAAAATTCTGGTATTTATTTGAAGCGTAATTATCTGACGCTTCCCTGGAGGGCATCATGGCATGCGGACTGCCGTGACAGGCCGTGCAGCTTACCCCGCCATGGCCGGTGGCGTTCCGGTACAGGTCAGTGCCGGTATCCACTTCGCTGATGTTTTTATGGCAGGTCACACATTTTGGCTCTGTGACCCAGGGGATGCGTCCGTTTGCGATCGACTGGGATACTTCGGCAAGCGTACCGTGACAGGTGGTGCAATTCCCGTTGGCGGAAGTATGCGCCAGACTCCTGTTGCACTGTGTGTTGGCTCCTGGATGACAATCATAACAGGTGGCTTCTGTGGTGGAATGGAACCCGTGTATGGCTTGTGACAGATAGGTGCCAGCAGATCCCGGGCCTACCTGACCGAGTGCCGGACTGCCATGGCATCCGGCACATAATACCGGCTGGCTGTTAACCAGGTTCGTATGGCTTTCCTTGTCATGCTTAGCCAGGATATCCGCAAAAGCATCCGATCCTTTTCCATGGCATTTGCTGCAGGTGATTTCATCGGAAGTGGGCACGGTCGTTTCGGTGGTGGCCACCACCGTTCCGGAAGCATCCTTAACGGTTATTTGTGCCACCTGGAAAGGATTCCAGGTCCCTGAATCATCGACCGGAACCACCGGAATCCCATCGGCGTGGAACAAGACCCCTGAAACATTCATCTGGCCGCTTAACCCATTACCTTTCAGGCCTATATTATGTGCAAGACTGATGCCGAACAGTGCCTGGGAATGGTCCCAAAACTGCCCGTATTGCCTTTTGCCGTAAGAATCGGTATTGTTTTTCAGTTTATATTCCACGGTAAGACCCTGTGTGACCAGCTCCGGCAGGGCTCCCCGCTTAATAACCTGTACGAGCAGATTGTTGTACGGAGGTAAAATCACTAACTCATTATAGGTGGGATTCAAGCAATGCATCCCCAGATCATTCCAGGCAAAAACCACATATTGGGAGGTAGTGGCGACCGGGTCTTTTTTACAGCCGGTCAATAGCAATCCAGAGGCAATTACGGCCATGGTTGCATAGCGAATGAGTTTCGGAAGTTTCATAATCAACAAGGTTTTGTGTTTCTCAAAGGTACATTGGTAAATCGGATTTTTTTTGTTAAATATTGACCCGGCAAGGGGTAGGATGATAAAAATGTCAGCGTTTGATCAGGAGGATGCCGACCGGTTTCGAGGAGGTTGCCACCTCAAAATCCAGTATCCCTTCTGAAGAGCTGTGCAATATTTTTTTAACCCGTTGGTCAAGGTTCAGAGCATATTCACTATCAGGAGTTAAGCTGAAAACCGTATAACGGATGTGTCCTTTGGTACCGGAAACGGACTGTGTCCAGTTAAAGGCATCCCCGGTACAGTCGTTGATCTGCAATGAAAGCTCCTGTTGATCGGAAGGCTGAGCGCTCAGTGCACAGTTTTCGCTGGCGCCGTGAAAATACCGGAGGGTTCCGGCTTCTGAATAAAAACCAAAATCTCCTGTCGAAGCCAGATGAAAATGTTTGTTTGAAATAGTGTACAGATTCTTATCCAGCTTGATATTCAACCGTTCTCCGCGAAACCGGTAATTTATCTCCGTTCCATATAGCTTATCGGTCAGGTGTGGATTTAGATACAGCCTGTTGTAAAGTGGATTTATCCCATAAATGGAAGTATATAAACCCACTACAGCCAGACTGTTACCCGCAAGGATATCATCACCCATGCCATCCTGCAGCGCTCTTCCGTAACGTTGAAAGGCTAATCCGTCTTGTTCATAACGGTTTAGGATATTTTCGATGTATTTCAATGCTAGCTCGGGTTTGTATCCTGCATAGGCCTGCACCCCGGTTTCACCCCAGGAGAGAAATATATCGCCGTTTTCATAATTGGGGAAAGGGAATTGCCAGTCGTTACCTTCGCCTTTTTCGTAAGTGTACATACAAAGGGGCCAGGCAAACAGTTTTTCTTTTTCCATCTGCTCCTCAATGCGGTCGAGAATGGCTTTTTGCCGGTCTGTGTCACCGCAAATCCCATAGGTGATGGCCATGAAGTTTACGGGAACCACCAGGTTATTTCCATGAACCGACTGGTCTTTATCCCTCCAGTGCACATACCATTGGTTTTGCTCATCCCAGAAACCACCTTCACGGGTCGACTTATTAAAGCTGCTTTTCAGCCCGGCTGCAAAGTTGGAATAACGGCCGGCCCGTTCCGGATCCCCGAGTTGTTTTTCTATGGAAGCCCATTCGACAAGGGCATGGTATATTTCAGCATTAACAAACGCATTTTCAAATGAGGCCCAGATAATATCGATCCAGTCGCTGCCTTTTTGATCCCTATGATCCGAAGTCATCATCTCCACCAGGTGGTTTCCATTGGTATCCCTTTTTACCAGATATTCGAGTGCTTTCTCACAGGAAGACTTCAGCCCGCGAACCCAATCCAGATCGCCGCACTGGTTATAAAGGTCCGCCACATTGATCACAAAGTCGGGATTGGAATCAAAAAGGTAACCCCACTGCGCCTCATAAAACCCATCAGGAGTAGCGGTGCCGGGCATAGCATCGCTATCGTCATAGGCCCATCGTGAAATGACACGCCCATCAGGCCGGATGGCTTTGTCGCGGTAAAAATTGAGACAAGCCTTGTATCCGTTCAGATAGTCCGGGTCATTGATTGCCAGGCCCATCCTGGCAATATATTGTTCGTGAAGGCAGATCGGGCCGTAAGGGGTATGCCAGCTGTTGCCTCCGAAATGTTCCGCATCGATTACACCAATCCGGGCGATCGTGTTCAATAACCCGGTAACCTGCTGCCCGTTCATTCCCGCCAGATTTCCACGGTTATATTCTTCCTGATAATTCAACCAGGAAAAGGTGATGTTTTCTTCTTGCTTGCCCGCCGGAACATGGACCCGGTCCCAAACATCGGTTTTCTGGCGGATGAACCGCCGACGTTTGGTATCCGGGTCGTAGCGGTATTTCATCGTGCTGTCAGATATCGCTATGGAATATACCAGCTCATCTGTTGCCGAGCGCATGAATTTTGAGGCCGTTTGTTGGGAAGGGCTGTCTGAAGAAATCCGGAGTCCATTGCCGGTTTTTCCATTCCAGAAAGCCGCGCTCCGGGAATGGACCCCGTAGGTGCAGAGCGGTTCATTGAACAGATAGAACCAGGCCAAACCGCCATAATCGGTGAAGGCGCCATCCCAGGTTTTAATAGAGTTGAAATGTACTGCGGGCGAGGAAATTTCCTCCGCCTCAAAGGGTTTGGAAACGGATCGGTAGATCGATAAACGAATGTCGGTATCGGTAAGGTCGAATATCCAATTTTCACAGATCGGGAATTCCGTACCACCATAGCAGATGTTAGATAGTGTAATCCGGTTTTTGCTGTATTGCACCGAGGGAGAATTGGCCAGGCTGCAGGTGGAGCGGGTTCCTGATTTTGTGCGGATTTCCGTGAAAATCCCCTGAGTTCCGATAATCACTGGCTCCCCATTCACAGTCAGATCGGTTACCACGCATTGGTGATCAAAATTAAGCGACATCCGGAGTTTGCTGTTGCCAAACTCAATAACCTCTGTTTGGGGATGGTTAATGGTGATCTGTGCAGGAGCCACAGGCCCGGCCAACAGTAACAGTAACGGCAGCTTACTTAGAATTCTTAATCTCATGGCTATTTTTTAATGGCATACTTATTTCCGGAAGGTTGGCCACTCAGAAAAAAGTTGCCGGGTTTAGGGTATTGCAGGAACGAAAGTGTCTGATCATTTCCCAGTGAAAGATAATTACTTTAGCATGATGTCACAAATAGAAACTTCACATGATCAAAGGGGTATTATTCGATATGGACGGTGTGCTGGTTGATTCCGAAGAATTCATGTGCCGGGCAGCCATAGGTATGTTTTCGGAAAGGGGATTATTGGTGGTGGCAAATGATTTCGTTCCTTTTACCGGAATGGGTGAAAACCGTTACCTGGGCGGAGTGGCTGAGAAGTACGGGTATGAGATGGACCTGGAAAAGGACAAATCCCGGGCCTATGAAATCTATGGAGACCTGGCCCGTGGACATCTGGAGCCTCTTCCCGGGGTTCATGAGTTTGTGGCAAGATGCAAAAGCCGCTCATTGAAACTGGCAGTTGCCACAAGTGCCGACCGGGTGAAGATGGAAATCAACCTGGCAGCGCTCGGATTGCCTGAAGACACCTTCGATCGAACCGTAAACGGACTGGAAGTAGTTCGCAAAAAACCCTTTCCGGATATATATTTGGAGGCGGCCCGTCGGTTGCAATTACAGCCAGAGGAGTGCCTGGTGGTGGAGGACGCGGTAAGCGGCATTGAAGCGGGAAAATCCGCCGGATGCAAATGCCTGGCATTGACCACCAGCTTTGCGGCCGACCAGCTCACGCGCGCTGACTGGATCTGTGTGAACCTTGCCGATGCACCGGAAGCTTCAATAAACTGGTAATTGATATTCTCTGTGTAACTCTATGAAACCGCTGTGTGCCCTGTGTGAAAATTCTTAAAGAAATTACACAGGGGCCACAGAGGTTTCACAGAGTTACACAGAGTTACACAGAGGTTTCACAGAGAATATCAAGAATTAAAGCTGTAGCGAAGAGCCGGATTTACTTTTTGTTCAAGCCTTTAGCGGTGCGGTCTTCCAGTTTCGGTGCGGGTGTCAGTTTGGCCGGAGCCACCTTCACGAGTTTCATCACCTCTTCGACGACTTTCTCCATTTGCGGGTCACGCCCCTGTACGAGTAGATTCGGATCATCCCAAACCGGGAAATCCGGCGATACCCCGATCCCTTCCCAGAACCATTTTCCATCGTTGCCGTACAGCCTTCCGTCCGGCACGGTGATGGAACCTCCGTCGATCAGCAGGTGTCCGGTGGCCGGTCCGATCAGAATACCCAGGGTCCTTTCCCCAACGATCGGTCCCGCCTTCAATTCCTTAAACGCCCACGGCAGCCCGTCGCCGCCGGAACCGGCCCAGCCGTTGATCAGCATGCCCTTGGGCCCGTTATTGGTTTTCATGGGTTGAGAGTTATCCTTCCCATAGCGCCAGTGCAGGTTATACACCACCGGTCTTTTCAGCAGCTCCAGGAAACGGTCGGCCAGGGCACCGCCGGCATTGAACCGCTCATCGATCACGAAGCCGTCCTTATCCAGCTGGCCATAATACTCCTTCACCAGCTCCAGCTGTCCCTGTGCCGAGGTATTCGACA
>JBBQOG010000154.1:0-7710 GCA_038330665.1 Bacteroidales bacterium | reverse complement strand
TAAAACCACCCCTGTTAAACTCGAAAAGGCCATTCAGAAGCTCGGCTATAAAACCGAGGTCATTATTGAGAAATGACCTGGAGCCTTTTTGATCAACATCGTCGGTGCTTCTCAGTCGCTTTATCGCTGGAAATTGGTGGCGGATTGCCCTCTGCCTTTTGCCATTTGTCACAGCCCAACCCCGTCCCTTACCGCGAATGCTTACTCGGGGACAACACGCAATTCATACGAGGCACCGTGGCCCATTTATCGAAAAAGCAATCCACAATAGTGATGAAAAATAGATACCGGGATTTTTCCGATATATTTGGCCTTTCTATCACGAAAAACCATGAAAAAACGAATTCCGTTATACCTTCAGATTGTTCTCGGGATGGCGCTCGGCATCATCTGGGGAATGATTGCCGTTAAGTTTGACCTCGGCAAAATCAGTACCAACTGGATCAAACCATGGGGTACCATTTTCCTTAACCTGTTGAAATTAATCGCCGTACCCCTGGTTTTTGTTTCTTTGGTCAAGGGAATTTATGGATTGGATAATATCGGCCGATTGCGTTCGCTCGGGTTTAAAACGCTTGGGCTCTATGTGGTGACCACCTGCATTTCCATTGTGATCGGTTTGGCACTGGTGAATACCATCAAGCCCGGCAAAACCTTCCCAAAGGACAAGCAGGTTGAATTTCAGCAAAAATACAATCAGAATGTAACCGATAAACAGACTGTGGCCACGCAGATTTCCGAACAATCGCCTCTGCAATTCATTGTGGACATGGTTCCCGATAATATTGTAAAGGCCACCACCGATAATTCCAAAATGTTGCAGATCATTGTGTTTGCGCTGTTATTCGGCATTGCCATGATTTTGTTGCCGGGAAGTGTGGTGAATCCGGTTAAGGAGCTGTTCGACAGTATCAACCATATTATTCTAAAGCTTATCGACATTATCATGGCGGCGGCTCCATACGGGGTGTTCGCCCTGCTGTCGGCACTGGTGGTTGATTTTTCGGGCGATGCGGATGTTTTTGCTTCGCTGGGCCTCTATTTCATTACGGTAGTGCTGGGTTTGTTCCTGATCCTGACAGTTCTTTACCCGCTGTTCATCAAACTTTTTGTGAGAAAGGCAAAGATCATGCGGTTTTTCAAGGGCATGATACCGGCCCAGCTGGTGGCATTCTCCACGAGTTCGAGTGCCGCCACCCTTCCGGTAAATATGCGGCAGGCCATTGAGGAGCTCGGCGTCGATGAGGAGGTGGCGGATTTCGTATTGCCGGTAGGCGTGACCGTGAATATGAATGGCACGAGCTTATATCAGGCCGTTGCAGCCGTTTTTATCGCCCAGGTGTATGGCATCGACCTCTCTTTTGGTCAGCAGTTGATTATTGTGCTTACCGCTCTGGCGGCTTCCATCGGATCTCCCGGAGTTCCCGGAGGGAGCATCGTTATGCTGATCATCGTGCTAACATCCGCAGGCATACCGGTGGAAGGTCTCGCCCTGATCCTGGGTATCGACCGCCCCCTGGATATGATGCGGACAGTGGTGAATATCACAGGCGATACCGCAACCTCCATCATGGTGGCCAAAACGGAGAAAAAGCTGGATATGGCGAAACTCTGCCAGTAACCTTTTTATTCCACTACGATCCTCAGGCTTTTTTCTCCAATCCTGATAAAGTAAATACCCGGCGCCAGGCCCTCGAGCGGAAGCATTACGGAGTTACCGGAGGTTCCGGGTTGTGTGCGCTGTACTTCCGATCCATTACTGTTAAATAACCGGATGATATCGGTGGTGCGGAAGGGACCGTCGACGGTTACTGATCCATGTGCAGGATTGGGATAGGCATGGAAATCATCCGGGATATTGGCCGTGATGTCATCCACACCGGTGAAGTGCCGCCATTTTTCGACCCAAACATCGGCCCCGTCTGACAGCCAGGTCAGGGTGAACCGGGCAAAATACATGTCATAAACATCATATTCGCCCACCTCGTAATAAATACCGAGGGTACCATCGGGAAGGATGCAAAGCGAGGAATAGGCGGAGGCCCCGGAATAGATGCTCTTCCGCATCGGCCAGGTGGTGCCTTCGTCGTAGCTGAGGAGTACACTCACATTTTTTCGGGAAGTTGAAAAGGGGATTGAATGCAGCAGCCTGTTCTTTTCGTATCCGCCGGATATGGAAGTATACCTGATCATATCTCCGTTGCAGGAGGGATCGGTGATGGAATTCTGGACCCAGGGAGTCCCCCAGGTCATTCCCAGGTCATTCGAGAGGTTGAACAGGCGGTTGCCGCTGGATCGGACACTCATCAGCAGTTTTCCGTTGTCGAGTTCCACAACCTTTCCCTCGTTACCGTTGGTGCAGGCGCGGTTCAGGGATACTTTCCAGGTTTTGGCATTATCATCGGAATAGATCAGGAAATCGGAAATATCTCTTTTGATGGTTTCCCTCACGGCAATGACGGCCATCAGACGTCCGTTGCGGAGTTGCGTGAAATTGCCGGGTGCATGGAAGGCCCCCTGCCATACCTTCGTTACCGGGTTGGTTGCATTGGCCCCATAAATCTGCGGGGTAAGGTCTTTCGGCGGACTCCAGGTGATGCCGTTGTCGCGGCTGATCGACTGGTAAATCCGGATGGGATCGCTGGCTGTGGAGAGGAAAAACCCCTGGTTGCCCGAAAACAGGCACACAATCTCCCCGTTCCGCTTGTTCAGCACCAGTGCAGGGTTGCTGAAAGGAATACTGACATTCTCTCCTGCCAGGTAAACCGGTGCACCCCAGGTGCGGCCGTTATCGGTGCTCCTTTTGACCACCAGGTCCATGTTGGCAGGCAGGTCCAGCGGACTGTCGAGCCTTTTGTCAGTCACGGTAATGAGCGACCCGTCGTTAGCCGTGATGATTGCCGGGATCCGGTAATGCTTGGATCCGTTATCACCGGGCGAGCAAACCAGTGAGGTCGTCAGCAGGATGGTTCTCGATCCATCGGATTCGGGGAGCGAATAATTGGATTGGTTATCTTTTTTATAGGTTAACATCCGTGCCTTAATGAGGTTCCCTTCCCTGGCCGTTGGGCTGATATCTGCCGTAAGCCAGAAATAGTTATCGCCCATGGATATCGCCTGTTTTCCGGTGATCGTCATTTTTGGACCGCTGACGGATTCGGATCCGAATAGTTTTGCGGTACTGAGTTTCAGCTTTTCGGATGATCCGTTGTAGTAGATTTTAATCGTTTTAATATCCTTGAGGCTGGTGGTGCCGTTCAAGTCGACCGTGATGCTGATGACGGATTCCGTGGTCATTTCGGGAATGATCCGGATGCCGGTAAGGCGCTCATTGGTTTGCCCGACCCCCGTGGGCAGCTTGGTGCTGATCACCTTTACGCCAAATCCGATGAGTTTACCGTTATGGCCCTGGCCCGAAATGTCGGTTACGAAATTGTTGTCGGCAACCTCAAAATCCCAGGCGGCCACCAGCTTGTCGGGATCAGGCTTTGCAGCGGTTTTGTCGGCCCCGACATCGTTGGCGGAGAGCGCCTTTTTCCAGATCCGCAATTCGTCGAGGTCGCCCTGCCAGTGTTGGTCGACAGAAGGGTCTGCTGCATCGGTCCAGGTACAACCGATCATCAGATCACTGGTATTGGAAATGGCCACCTTACCGATGGCAAGATTATTAATGCTGCCGGCAAGGTCTCCGTTGACATACATTTTTGAGGTTTTGTCCTGCGCATTGTATACCCAAACCAGATGCACCCATTGATCGGGCACGAGTGAATAGCAATTCAGCAGAGAAAGCGAACGGTTTTCGGAATTAAAAATGTTCAATGAAAGGTTGGGCACTGATGAGGAAGCTACTGTGCTCAGAAAATAGCGGCTCTCCGGAACCATGAAATTTCCCTTGGACAGGATGGTGCGCACCTTTTCAAAATTTTCGGGCCGGATACGGCAGGAAACGGTATAACTCTCACCAACGGCAAGGTTGAAGTGTGCATGGTTGGGAACGGAAATCCGCTGGTCGAGACCATTGAAATGGATATACCTGCCCTGGGGCGACACCTGTCCCCGGGTAGGCAAACCGCACAGCCATAGCAATACTGTCAGTATCAGAATGAAGCTTTTTTTCATAGGTCCCCAAATACCATTCCGTTATAAATGTAGTAAATAGGAACACACCAAATCTGAGCATTATTTTTATTGAGAATAAACAGAAAAGACCGGCACTAAGTCCGGTCTTTCCTGCGATGATGGATCGAAATTTGCAGCAATCCGCTAATTCCGCGACCCATTTAAAATGTTTCTCTCGACTTATTTTCCCCGACGGCCACCGTGGCCCCTGCCGTTACCCATTCCGTTACCCATTCCGTTTCCCAATCCGGTTCCGGTTCCGGTGGATACCGTCACACCCCAATCAGACAGAAGTTTCTTAACCTCGGCTTGGTGTTCGGTGCGAAGGGCCTTCATTTCGTTGAAAATGGCCAGTTTGTCAGCAAGGGTGGTTGCGGCAACCATCTGATCCCTTAATACGGCCATTTCAGCCTGAAAGTCAACGGAGAGCTCAGCAAGTATGGCTTTCTGTTCATCAGTCAGATTCAAGCCATTCACGCAGGTTCCGTTTCCATTACCGATTCCCGAATTGGCTCCGCATACACCCGTGCCTCTGCCATTCTGTGCCTGGATGCCCAGGGTTCCGACTGCGATCATTACAACAGCCATTGCGATTTTCAAGCTAATTTTTTTCATTGTGCTAAAGAATTTAGAATTAATATTTGAATTTGTTGATGCAAGTATAGAGCGGGAAGATGAAGCGAAAATGAAGCGGAGAAAATAATTCGGTTTTTTTGAGATCTATTTTGGAATGAGTTGTTTTATCTTAGCGAAAATGAAAAAATGACCGATTCAAAAACTTCCCGTAAGCTTTATAAATATGGAATCGGGGCCGCCCTGGCCCTGGTTTTACTATTCGGACTCTCCCGTTGCGCCACGGTTTCCTACTTGTCGCAGGCAGTGAAAGGGCATCTCCGGATCATGTGGGCCCGCCAGCCGATTGCACGGATTGAAGCCGGCGAACTCGACAGTATTTCGCTGGGCAAACTGAAAATGGTATTGATGGTGCGTGCCTTTGCATCGGACTCCCTGGGATTGCCACGCAATAAAAGCTATACGATGTTTTCGCAGGTGAAGGGCCGGTATCTGGGATGGAATGTTTACTGTGCCCCGGAATTCTCGGTGGAACCCAAATTGTGGTGCTTTCCGATTGCCGGCTGTGTGGTGTACCGGGGATACTTTTCGGAAGAGGCCGCTAGAAACTTTGCCGCGGAAATGAAGAAGGAGGGATACGATGTGTATATAGGCGGATTCAGTGCCTATTCCACACTGGGATGGTTCAAGGATCCCGTGTTAAGCACCCAGCTGGGCATGGACTCGGTGGATCTGGCCGGACTCATCATCCACGAGCTGGCCCATCAGGAGTTATATAAACCCGGCGATTCGAGGTTCAGCGAGGCTTTTGCCGTCACCGTGGAGCGGGCCGGGGTTTTGCGCTGGCTCCGGTCGCTCGGGCGGAACGATCAAGTGTCCAAAGCGCTGAAAACCTGGGATGAGGAGGACCGGCGGGCTGAAGAAATCCTGAGTGTCCGCACCCGGCTGAACGACATTTACCACAGCGGACTGGATACTACTTTGTTGTTGCAGAAAAAGGATTCCATCTTACGTGAGCTCAAGCAATATCTGTTTAAAACAGACCGGCCGGATATTGAGCTGAACAATGCATTTATCGCTCCGGTGAGCACTTACTTTTCACTGGTTCCACAATTCGGGAAGATCCTGGATTCCTGTAACGGCAACTTTCCGGAATTTTATCAGAAAATGAAGGAGAAATCCCACGAATAGGCATCTGACCAGTCGAACAGGAGTCGGTTTGCGACCGTTATTCTACGATGCCCAAATCAATAATTACTTTGTTGTAACGGTCTGATTTAAGCCTGGGAAGGAGCTTGTCGCGGTCGCCCAGCTGATTGTTGAATCCCTTGAATTGACCGTTTTTACCGATAAAGCAATAGTCACCCTCCTCTGAGAGGCGGACTTCATATCCCTCTGCCTGCCAGTAGGTTTTCCATCCTGATGAATTTTCCTGCTCGTATGCCTGGACCACCGTTCTGAAATTTTCAGTGATCCGGTTGAAAACGCTGATTAAACCGGCCTCTTTTTTGATCTGTCGATAGATTTCGGGCTTGTTCCGTTCGGCATCACGAAGGTACTCCAGGATGTAAAACCGGAATTCATAATAGGCTTCCACATAGGAGGGCAACGCACTCATCCAGTCGATATACCCGTCCACCGGCGTATCTGCGGCCGTCATCCAGGCTGCTTTCATATCCCAGACGGTATTTAAGGAATGATGATAGGCATTGTACTCCCCGAGCAAACCCAGCAGCCCGTCGGTCTGTGTCGACGACTCGCCTCCGATATAGGTGTTGAACCGGAAGGTACGCAGCGCGGCAGGGATCTCCCGCTTCAGATCCTGAGACGGGAAATAATCAACATTGGAAAAAATCATCTGGTCGTTGTCAGGGCCGATAAAGAAATAGTACATCGACCGCTCGGTGAACACCCGGTTGTGCTGGCGGCAGTATTCATAGGGATAGGCGCTTGTTAGTGCATGGTTGATTTCGTGAACATTCGTGCTGATATCTCCCAGGCACTGGGTGCGCGAGCCTCCGCGCATGAATTCCAGCAGGGTGACTGATTTCTGACTCGAAAGGGTTCCGTTTTGGGTGCGCACCGAGAATTTTGCGGGTAATTTTTCATACCGTTTCAATACCTCATATTCCCTCGGCGAAAGGGCCCGGAGCCTGGATACGGCCCACTCGGTGTTGCTTTGGCCCCAAGCCCATGAGAAAGCCGCTGAAAAAACCAGCAGGATGAATATGCGCTTAATCTGAAACAATGAAATCCCTTTCTATTATCCTGATCAGGCCAGTCCGATCACCATTAAAATTACCGAGATGGTCTGGATCGATGCCCTCAGCCAGTTTGCCTTTTCCAGCTTGCTGCGCTCGATCATCAGCTGAGCCTCGTCGGTGCTCTCCAGGGCAAAAATACGCTTATAGATCGGCAGATTGAAACTTTTGCTGATCACCGAGGCAATGGTAAAAACAATCAGTCCGGCCGAGAACCATCCATTGTGAAATCCAAAAATAATCCAGTAGGGAATCATCCCCACAAAGGTTATGGTAGATATTCCAACGGCATAGGCCGAATGAACCGCGCGTATATCAAGTCGCTTCATGAAAAAATGAAACGACTTGGTGTCCAGATCGTTCATCACTTTTTGTACCACATCGGCGATAAAGATCAGGAATCCGGTAGCCAGGGTCGATACAAACAGCAGCAGGATCTCAGTGAATTGTTGAGTCATGAAGTGCATGGGTTTACGTTTTGGTTTTCAGCGATAAAGGTAAATAAAATATCATAGGGAATGGGCCGGAGATTCAGTCGCAATTGTCCTGGAGAACGGGTTATCGTTATATTTGTTTTTTTAAATACTGTTACTATGACTGAACCTTTTATCCATATGGTATACTTTTGGTTGAAAGAGCCGGAAAATGATGCGCACCGCGCGTATTTCGAAGATTCCATCCATCGGTTTTTAACGGATTCGCAACACGCCGCTTCCTGGTTTGTCGGTACGCCTGCCGGTACCGACCGCGGGGTAGT
>JBBQOG010000153.1:0-7728 GCA_038330665.1 Bacteroidales bacterium | reverse complement strand
TAATGTGGCGCAGTTTCCGCTACCGGTGATTACCGGCATCGGGCATGAACAGGATGATTCGATCATTGATCTGGTGGCGCATACCAGGTGCAAAACCCCCACGGCAGTGGCGGAATTCCTGATCGGATGCGTGCAGGAATTCGAAATCCGCCTCGACGATAGCGTACAATCCACCGTGGATATCGTGACCGCTTTTCTCTCCGATGAAAATAGTACGATCGAAAGAATTACCGAAGGAGTCAGGCTGCGTGTAAAGGGATATACGGATTATAAAAAATTAACCCTGTCCCAGATCCTGATCCGATCGAAAAATTCAGCCACGCAGTACCTGAGGATCCTCCAGGATTCCCTTGACCGCTATACCCAGATTGCACAGCTCAAGGATCCGGTGAATATTCTTAAAATGGGATACTCAATTACACTGATGAATGGAAAACCGTTAAAATCAGTCTCGAAGGCATTAACCGGCGAGGTAATTACCACGCAACTATCTGATGGACAAATTAAATCAACAATAACATGAACCTACGTCCCCGAGTCCTTTCCAAAATGAATGAGATGGAAAATATTATCAATGAAGCCCAGGTCTGTTATCTGGGTATGTCGGATGGGTTAAAGCCTTATATTCTTCCGATGAATTTTGCCTATGAACCGGGAATTTTTTACTTGCATTCGGCGCCGGAGGGGTTTAAGCTGGGTGTCATGAAAACAAACCCGGAAGTATGCATTAATATCAATACCGGAAATGAATTATTTCACCGCCATAAAGAAGTCGGTTGCTCCTGGGGCATGAAATTCAAAAGTGTAAATGGCTTCGGAAAGGCTGAGTTCATTGAGGATTATGCTGAAAAGTACCGGATCATGCAGCTCTTTATGGTGAAATTTTCGGGCGAGAGTTATGAATTCTCCGAGCCAAGCATCCGAAATGTGGCTATCATCAAGGTGGTGGCTGAAAAGATGACTGGCAAGGTTTATGGATATTAAGAAAGCGTTTGAGGGAATTTTTCAAATATTTTTTTTGAAGACAAGTCATGGAAGAAAAGAAAATTGCGTACCGGAAGGCCATTGAGGAAATCGAAGCGATTCTGAAAAAAATAGAAAATCAGGACCTGGATGTGGATGATCTGGGGGCCAAATTAAAAAGAGTGAATGAGCTGGTCGGAATATGCAAAAGCAAATTGCATACCGCTGAAAAAGAAGTTGAAAAAATCCTTGGAGAAATGGAACCACAGTAGTCTTAATTTTTGTTAAGAGTGACTGCCAGAGGGATAAAGTTGTTTTCTTTTAAGCAGACTTTTTTATCTTTACCGCCGGGAAAAACACTAACTAACTAATAAACTGATTAATAAAAAGATTTTTATGATGAATGGCAAGAAATTGATCCGAGTAACCCTATTAGGTATTTTCTGTTTCGGTTCCGTACAGCTGATGCAGGCACAGGATATTAATGAGGCAAAAACGGCCTATAATGCAGCTTTGCAGACCATGAGGACTGATCCTGCTCAAGCAATCAAATCATTGCAATCCTGCATGGATATATGCGGGAAAGTCGGTGCCTCCGCTGATTCGGTTAAATTAGCTGCCACCTCAAAATTTGCTGAAACCTATTATAACCTGGCAAACAATGAGGCTAAGGATAAAAATCTTGACCAAGCGATTATTCATTTTCGTCAAGCCATGAAATATGGAAAAGAGACAAATAATGAAGAAGTTCTCAAAAGGACCACTGCGGCCATTGTAAGAATTTATGCCATTCAGGCCAACGCCTATAATTCACAGAAAGACCAGGTAAAAGCTCAGGAAGCTTTGGACCAGGCCATTCAGACCGATTCACTGAACCCGATTGTCTGGCTGGTGCAAACCAAGATTTATGCAGATGGGGACAACGGTCAGGGCGTGGTTGCTGCAATTGATAAATGTTTGGCCTCCAGTAAAAACCCGAACGAAACCAGGCAGGCGCAGCAGCTTGGGTTCAACTTTTTCCTCGGCAGAGGTTCAAAAGCGGTTAACGCCAGCAATTTTGAAGATGGGGTGGCCGACCTTGAGCAAGCCATGAAATATGATGAAAACAGCAAAGATGCCCTTGCTTACCTTTCCAAGGCTTACAACGGTGCAAAGAACTGGGATAAAGCCATCGAAGCAGCAGATAAAGGAATCACCCTTGAAGAAGATGTTCCTGAAAAGGAAGCCAAGTTTTGGTATGAAATCGGCTTAGCAAACAAAGGCAAAGGTGAAACCAGTAATGCTTGTGAAGCATTCAAAAAAGCTATGTTCGGACAATATGTCGATGTGGCCAAATATGAAATCGATGTGGTCCTCAAGTGCGGTAAATAACCTTGCATTTGCATAAAATATCAGCATCCGGGACCAAAAGTCCCGGATGCTTTATTTGTACCTTCCCCTACTCTGTTAATCAAGAATGAATGTTTAGAAAACTGTTTTCCTTTTTATCAGCTTGTCTGATCAGCATCGCTATACTGGATGGCCAGGAGGTAAAAATCGCCTGCGTGGGCAATTCCATCACCTACGGATCCGGAATCGCGAATCGCGAAAAATTATCCTATCCTGCACAACTCCAGGCATGGCTCGGTTCAAACTATTCAGTAAAGAACTTTGGTGTTTCCGGAGCCACCCTGTTAAAAAAAGGGGACAAACCCTATTGGAACCAACCTGAATATCAGGCAGCACTGGATTTTAATCCGGATATCGTGATTATCAAGCTTGGCACCAATGACTCGAAGCCGCAAAATTGGCAATTTTCCACAGATTTTAGTCAGGATTATTCCGATATGGTCCAGTCATTCAAAGCCTTGGCATCCAAACAACGAATTTTGCTTGCCCTTCCTGTACCGGTCTTTGTTCCGGAAAAATGGGGTATTCGTGATTCGATTGTCCGCGACGGCATTATTCCCCTCATCAAGGAGGTTGCTAATGAGACCAAATGTCAGTATATCGATCTGTACACGCCCCTTTTGCCCTACAAATGGGCATTCCCGGATGCGGTACATCCCAATTCCATCGGGGCATCTGTGATGGTAGAATGGATTTACAGAGGACTTTTTCTCAAAGATAGGCAACATGGGTCAGGTTATCTTAATACCGCGGCACTCCCGGCTCCGGGAGCGGAATGCCGCGGAGAATCAGCCGGATGGGGTAAGGGCAAGGACTGGTATACCGAGTTCGACGAAATCAATAAGATAGGGATAGAACGCCCGATTGACTTCGTCCTGCTTGGAACCTCGATTACCCAAGGCTGGGGTGGTGATGGCCGTGCGGTATGGTCGCCCGTTCCCGAATTATGGGACTCGCTGTTCAAACCACTGAATGCAGGCAATTTTGGTATTTCCGGCGATCGCACACAGAATATCCTCTGGCGGATACAAAACGGGAACTTCAATACCATCAAACCCAAAGTGATCGCTTTGGAGGTGGGGGTGAATAATTTTGCAAGCAACAGTGACCGGGAAATTTCGGGTGCGATCGGAAGCATAGTGCGTACTCTGATCAAGAAAATCCCATCCGTCAAAATCATACTCTTCGGCCCCCTGCCTGCAGGATCCGATTCCAAAGACCCGAACCGGATAAAATACAAAGAAGTCCATCAAGACATTGACGGACTGAAAAATGGCAAAAACATTTTCTATCTTTCTCTCGATAAGCAATTCATTAATCCTGACGGAAGTTTGGTGGAAGGACTCATGGCCCCTGATGCGGTACACCTTACCGCGGCAGGATACCGGGTTTGGGCCGATGCCATGATACCTTTAGCCAGAAAGCTATTGGGGAAATAACAATATCGAATAGGAACCCCTCACGAACCTGGATTCACAAAATGCAGTCAAAATAATTGAGGGCTCCATTCGTACGACGAAAAGCTGAATTGAAACGATTAAATTATTTACGAATGAACAAAAGATTAATCATTCTGGGATGTATCCTCCAGTTCACCTTGCTTCTGAATGCACAGGATCAGGAGAAACCAGTTATTAAACCGGTTCAATTCTACATCGGAATTCAGCCGGGCTTTAAGCCCGTACTTTTCAACGAATACGGGCAATATGCCTTTGATATTAACATCATACCCATCACTTTTGAGTATGCCATCGACCGGCACTGGGCATTGCGGGTGCACCCGATCTGGAATCTTGAGCTCAGGCCCGATAATTATCCGGCCGTGATGGCAGATATTGGCCTGGAAATCGCAGTTCCCTTTCACCTGGCTTTAAAGAATAGTGAGGAGGGTCCCCGGGGCTTCTTCATTGCCCCGGTGGTCACCCCGGGCTACAACAGGCCGAACAAGTATTATGTCCTGGGATTGGGCGGAGAAGCCGGATTTGCATTCCTGTTTGGCAACCGATGGAGTTTCAGTATCAGTGCCCAGGCAGGAATACAAATGCAGCAATTCGCCGACGGTGGTTTTATCCGGCTGGTCCCCTATTCGATCCCGGTGGTAGGTCTGGGAATGTGGTTATAACCTGATACTCACACCTGTCATGAAGTTTATTCCCGCCTGCGGAAAATAACCATCTATCTTATTCCGCTGTCCTTCAAAATAATAGCTGTAAACCCAGGCATTGGTTTCATACTGCCGGTTCAGGAAATTATTAATTTGCAGGAACAGCTGCATTTCCTTGATCTTACGCGGCTTTACCGTCCATGACAGGGAAATATTATTCACCCAGTAAGGATCCAGTGACCGGTTCATATCTGAGGTGTTATCAATAAACTGCCTTCCCACGTACCGGCTGTCGAGCATCAGCCTCAGATCACTCAGCAGGCTCCAGGTCAGACGCCCACCGGTGATTAATCCGGGGGAAAAGGCCAGATCGGTATTGCTCAGCACATTGACTTTCTGGCTACCGGTATCCCAGTCATCCACATATTCGGTAAAATTCCGGATCTTATTTCTGCTTAGCGTCAGGTTCCATTCCAGCCGCAGCGTTTTAAAAGGATCCACCCTGACCACCGACTCCAGACCCGACCGAAAACTCGATGGAATATTAACCATGACCGGTGCCCCTACATCGTTGATCTGGCCGGTCAGGATCAGCTGATCGGTATAATCCATCCAGTACCCGGTTAAGGAAACACTGACTTTGGAAAAATCTCCCTGATAACCGATTTCCAGATCCCTCAGGGTTTCGGGACGGATAACCTGGTTTGCCGGGGCATCCGTAAAATTGCTCCGTGTGGGTTCCCGATGGGCAATCGCATAGCTCAGATAACTTTTCTGATTCCCGGCGATTTGCCAGGTCAGGCCCATTTTCGGATTGAAAAATTGAAATTGATGATTTTGGGTAAGGCTTGACAGATTGTCATCCGTGCCGGTAATCTGATAATTGATCCGCCGGAATTGCAGATCTGTATAGATTCCCAGCTGATCCCAAACCTGCAAATTCGCCTTGACAAATTGGTTCCAATCATTCTTCACACCACGATTCAGGTAATACGGATGATCGGGGCCGGCATCCGAGGAAAACTCACTCCAGATTACCCGGCCATAATGATCACCGGCATATTGATTTATGCCGCCGCCGGCGACCAGTAAAAGATTATTATTGTGGTAGTTAAAGGAGTACACTCCACCATAAAACTGATTATTAAGCCACTTCCTCCGAACGAGATTGCTTTCAAGAATAGTATCAAGGCCGACGATCGCAGGACTGATCAGGTAATCCGCCAGCGATTCACCTTCCCGATATTGTTCGTAGTAACCTTTCCCACCGGTATAATGCAAGGCGACCGAAAAATCCAGACCATCATTGATCTGTTTCGACCAGTGGAGCTGGGCATTATTCTGCAGATAATCATCCACTTCATCTTTATAAGTATAGGGGTTATAGGTACGGTCGGTTTTCAGCAATTCCGAGGGCACCCCGCCCCATGCCTGATAAGTCCGTTCCTTGCCAGTAAAAAAGGTAGCCTTAACGATGTTCTTTTTTGAAAAATAGCCAGCCGAAATATAGGCGGAACCCAGGTTAGTAAAGGCGCGGTCGATATAGCCATCGGAATGGATCTTTGAAAGGCGCACATCCAAACTGAATTGATCGTTAATGAGTCCGGTGCCGGCATTCAGGCTCGTTTTCCAGGTGTTGAATGATCCGACAGATGCCTTGAATTCGGTATTGGGAAGCGGATTCAGCGCCGTTGTCTGAAAATTGATATTTGCACCGAAAGCACCTGCTCCCTGAGTGGAAGTGCCCACTCCCCGCTGAACCTGAATATTTTCGGTTGATGAAACGATATCCGGAATATCCACCCAGTATACCTCATGCGATTCCGGATCATTAAAGGGTACTCCATTAATGGTCACGTTAATCCGCGACGGATCTGTTCCCCGGATCCGCAGCGCCGAGTATCCGACGCCGGTACCGGCATCGGAGGTCGCCACTACCGAGGGGGTATTCAGCAACAAAAAGGGGATATCGCGAACGCCCGCCTCGGCACGGATATCACTTCTGCTCAAATTGGTATAGGTCACGGGATCTTTGTGCCCAGCCCGGGTACCCTGAATAACCACTGCGTCTGCAAGGATTTTGGCAGGCTTCAATTTGATTATTATGTGGGTCGATTCGTTCCAATCCACCGGGTATCGCATTTGCTCAAAACCCATATAAGAGAAAACCAATGTGTAATTTCCGGGTTTCAGGTTTTTCACGCTGAAGGTCCCATCATCCCGGGTCGTCACACCCATAAGTGTGGGATCGACCAATACATTGGCCCCTGCAAGGGGCCGATCCTTTTCGTCAGTAACTGTCCCGGTAATCGTTAGCTGTGCTGAAGCCGACAGAACAACGAAGCAGGATGCTGCAAAAAGCATAATCCTTTTAATCATCGCTTTAACAATTATAGCCAGGCCATGAGTCCTCGTGGCCACTCTTCCCTCCACCGGCATTATCCGGATCAGGTTCTAAGGGTATGATCTCAGCCCGTAATTTTAAGGCACCCCCTTAGAGGACGCTTCAAAGATAGGGAATATTATAAAAAAGGGGCCCGGAAAAAATCCGGGCCCCATTAAAACGAGAGTTAGTCAGATCATTGATGAGCTTTTTTGTAGGTCAGGTACCACACCGGACTGTAATAACCTTTCGGGAGAACATCAGCAGGAGTGTCTGCACTTCTGGGGTTAACCGATATCAGAAAATCGTTTCCCGGCTTCCAGTTTACCGGGGTTAAGACTTTGTCCTTATAGGTAGCCTGAAGTGCCGTAACAAACCGTAGCATCTCATCAGTGCTTCTTCCCACCTTCATGGGATAAAAGTAGATGGCCTCAATTTTATTATCCGGATCAATGATAAATACACCTCTTACTGCTTCGGTAGTATTGGTAGCAGCATGAATCATCCCATATTCCTTTGATATGGACAAATTTGAGTCATCAACTAGAGGGAAATTAACTTTAACCGGACCCCGGTCGTCAAGTTTAAGACCTTCCATTGATTCTTTCCATTGCTTATGCCTGTCGAGTGCATCTGTAGAAACGACAACCAGTTGAACACCGGCCTGCTCAAATTTGTCCTGCAAATGAGCAAGTTCAAGAATCTCGGTAGTGCAAACAGGAGTAAAATCCTGCGGGTGACTAAATAATATTTTCCAACTGCGACCGTACTGTGCGGGGAAACGAATAGTCCCGTTAGTCGATTGTGCCGTAAAGGAAGGTGCGCTTTCCCCGATCAGGGGGATGCGAAAGTTTCTGTCTTCAGGTAGCTGCCCTTTGTCCTGTGCCCA
>JBBQOG010000152.1:0-7747 GCA_038330665.1 Bacteroidales bacterium | reverse complement strand
GTTTAGAAGCTTCCGCTCATGGGCATCCACAGGGTTGATAAATACCCTTTGAGGAAATGCTTCCCGGAGCCAATCCACATTATCATGGGTGGAATGCACTCTGGGCATATAATGTGGCCCGATGGCCTGCAAAGGATAGGTCCGGGCTTCCGGTCCGAAAGGTGATTCCCATTCCTGAATATATTTTGGAACCGCCGGAATTTCTTCCGGTTTGTTTAATCGGAATAGAGCTTCTGAAAAGATTTCGATCTTACCACTGGGCGTTTGAAGCGGGTGCGCCACCGGATTTTTTCGGAAATCCTCAAATGATATCTGCGGATCGTTTACGGGAACGCTATAAACGCCCTGATTCGATTCTACAAACTGATCAAAGGGTGGTAAATTGGGGAACCGGGTTGCACGGTATTGATCCCAGAGTTTATGGGTCCATCCTTTTTCATCAAGCCCCTCGGTAAAGGCATCCTGAACACCCATTTTCCTGGCAAGCTCCGCACAAATGCGGTAGTCTGACCTGGTTTCACCGGTAGGTTTGACAATCTGCGGCATGAGGATCACTTCCTCACCATATTTCCATCCATCTGCCAATCCCCAGGTCTCAAAATGGGTGCAAACCGGAAGAACCAAATCGGCATATCGTGCCGATGCGGTCATGAACTGATCCTGTACCACAATGAATTCAAGCTTGTTTTCATCTTCCAGAATCTTTCCCGTACGGTTGATGTTCCCGTGCTGGTTCATCAGTACGTTGGACGCAACGGACCAGATGAATTTAATATTTGAATCTAATTTTTCGACTCCGGTAAGACCTTCGGCTGCTGTGAGACTGGTGCCGCGTAACACCGCCTCGGTCCATAGAAAGGTCGGAATTTTTGCCTTTACAGGATTGTCTCCTGTTGGGAAGATATTCCAGAAAGGCTCGCCGCCGGGTTGGTGGGCAATGCCCGACGCCCAGCCCCCGTGAATTCCAATATTTCCGGTTATGGATGCTAGTACACAACCACCCCTAACGGGCTGCTCACCATATGCCCTTCGCTGCATGCCATAGCCCTGGTAGAGCATGGCTGGTTTCGTGGTGGCATATTCACGGGCAATTCGGGTAATGGTATCTGACGGCACTCCGGTGATAGCGGCGGCCCATTGCGGTGTTTTAGGCTGACCATCCTTTTTTCCCAGCAAATAATCGAGGTAAGATTCCTCATTCTCCAGTCCTTTCGGCATCTGCGTGGAATCAAATCCAACACAGTGTGTCCTGATAAATTCCGCATCATGCAGATTTTCGCGAACCATAACGTAGGCCATGGCACTCATCATCGCGGTATCGGTACCGGGTCTTATGGATATCCATTCGTCGGCGAGCGAAACGGCTGAGAGGGTCATCCGCGGATCGATGCAAACCACATGCGCCCCATTTTCCCTTGCCATTTTTATGAAATAATCGGAGTTGGTTCCGTCACGCATCTCTGCGGGATTCCAGCCCCACATCAGGATATATTTCGAATTTAACCAGTCCTGGCGCTGATTTCCGCTAATCGCGGTTCCGAAAACCGTTGGCGTGGCTTTGGAAATGGCCGCCCAGGAATAGGAATTGTAATAATTTAGTGAGCCTCCGAGGAGGTTCATTAACCGTGCAGCCGTCCATCGACCGTTCAGTTGACTGTAACTGCCGGTTCCATAAGGTACAAAAAAGGCTTGATTGCCGTATTGTTTGCGTATACGCACTATTTGAGAGGCCATCAGTTCGAGTGCCTCTTCCCAGCTGGCCACTCTGAATTTTCCTTCACCCCGTTTACCGGTGCGGATCAGCGGCGTTTTCAGCCGGTCAGGATGATATTGACGCCTTCGGTAAGATCGTCCCCGGAGACAGGCCCTGAGTTGCGGATCGGCGGGGGTGTCGCCCGGACGATCATCCGTTTCGATCCGTGTGATGGTTCCGTCCTTTACCAGTACTTTCAACAGGCACCTTCCGCCACAATTGTGGGCAGGACAGCAAACCCGTATCCATCCATTCCGGGCAAGCTCGGGAGCCACAGTTTGTCCGGGGTTAAAACCAAGAGCATCAGGAAACCATACCGGGGAGGATAAAATGATCCCACCCGCTACTGCGCTGGTTCTGATAAAACCTCTTCGATTTTGTTTTCCCATTAACCCAAAATTTTGTTGCCGCTTTAAATGTACGTTTTGATACCGGAATTTAAAAACAGGAAGGTGAGGTGGTGTTCCAAAATGTCCGTCACACGTTCCATGTCCTGCAGGTGGCCTAGTTCCTTCGACAGGGAAGTTACGCCCTTGTCCTGAAACCCGCAAGGATTAATATAGCTGAAATAGGCCAGGTCGGTATTGATATTAAAGGCAAAGCCGTGCATGGTGATCTGCCGGCTTGCCTTGACCCCGATGGCACAGATCTTCCGGGCCGAAGGTAAGCCCGGATCCAGCCATACCCCGGTGGCTCCGGCGAGCCTTGACCCGGTGATTCCAAATTCCTGCAAGGTGTTAATAACAGCCTGTTCCAGCGCAAAGACATACTGTTTGATGTGCATGCCGAATTGTTCGAGGTCAAAGATCGGATAGCAAACCACCTGTCCGGGACCGTGGTAGGTAATGTCGCCGCCACGGTCGATTTGGAAATAGGTGGCCTGAATCTTTTCCAGAAAGTTGCTGTCGACCAGAAGATTATTCTGATTGCCGGATTTTCCCAGTGTAAACACATGTGGGTGCTCAACAAACAATATAATATTATCGTGAAGGAAGCGCTGGTCCTCCGGTAGATTCCGGTTGGCCAATTTCTGAGTGACCCGCTCATTAAACAAGGTGACCTGGTAATCCCAGGCCTGGCGGTAATCCATAAGGCCGAGCCTCCTACTTACGATCTTCGGTGTCATGATTCCGGATAATGTGTTTTTCTGCATGATAGGAAGACCTGACCAGCGGGTGGCTTTCCACAATCCTGAATCCTTTTTGTATTCCGATCTTTTCCAGCTCCTGATAATGATCCGGTGTGATCCATTCCTTAACAGCCAGATGGTCTCTCGACGGCTGCAGGTACTGGCCGATGGTCATTACACTGCAACCCGCTGCCAGCAGGTCGTCCATGGTCTCCAGGATCTCTTCGCGGGTCTCTCCCAGGCCCAGCATAATCCCGGACTTTGCCACGATACCTGAACGGGCAACCTGGTTTATGACAGCAATACTGGTGTTGTAGCGGGCTTTTGAGCGGATCGAAGGGGTTAATCGCCGGACGGTTTCCAGGTTATGTGAAATGACATCGGGAGAAGCTTCGGTTACCATTTGAATTAAATCTTCACGACCGTCAAAATCAGGAATCAGTGTTTCCAGTGTAACAAGAGGATTCAACAGGCGGATTGTTCGGATCGTTTCAGCCCAGAAACCGGCTCCGCGGTCGGCCAGGTCGTCACGGTCGACAGAGGTGATCACCGCATGCTTAACCGCCATTTTATTGATCGAGTCCGCAAGCCTCCGGGGTTCATCAGGGTCGGGTGGGAGAGGCCTGCCGGTAGGTACGCCACAGAATTTGCATGCACGGGTGCAAATATTCCCAAGTATCATAAAAGTGGCGGTACCGGCTTTCCAGCATTCACCAATATTTGGACAATTGCCGGAAATACAGATCGTATTCAGATTTCCTTCCTTAATCAGCCGGCGCACATTCTGCTGTGTTTCATCCGGCTCCAGTCGCGACTTAAGTTTGATCCATTCTGGCAGTCTGCCGTTTTTCAGCTCTTCCATGAGTATATTAAAGTGAGGTCAAAAATACTCGTAATTAGTTCAAAAATTTTCTGTTATTTTATTATCAGTGGTCAAATAATTTTATAATTTTACACATCGAAAAATATAGATATTTATATAACCATATATATATGTCAAACAGAAGGGAATTTATTAAGATTTCAGCATTGGGCGCCGGGGGATTGACCCTTGGAATTCCGGTTCTCAAGTCATGGGCTGAAGGCGTTACAAGTCCCGGGCGCATGATCTATGAAGACATGCGAAGAACACCTACCTATTGCGAAATTTGTTTTTGGAAATGTGCTGGCTGGGTTCACAAGAACGATAAAGGTGAAGTATGGAAAATTACCGGGAATAATGAGGATCTGCATTCAAACGGACGATTCTGTCCCAGAGGAACCGGAGGGGTCGGCATGTATAATGATCCCGATCGGTTGAAAACTCCTCTGATCAGAACAATGGTGGGCGGGAAACAAACTTACCGCGAGGCCAGCTGGGATGAAGCCCTGGATCTGGTAGCCAAAAATCTGAAAAAGGTGATGGAAACCTCAGGACCGGAAACGATAGCCTTGTTTTCGCATGGTTCGGGAGGTAAATATTTTGGAGGTCTTCTGAAAGCGATGGGATCAAACACCAGTGCCGCGCCATCCTATGCGCAGTGCAAAGGTCCGCGTGAAGTGGCCTTCCAGACCACCTTCGGTGATGAAATCGGATCTCCGGAACGCACGGATATCAGGGATACGCGCTGTATGGTCCTTATTGGTTCTCACATTGGTGAAAATATGCACAACGGTCAGGTTCAGGAGATGTCGGATGCCATCGATAAAGGGGCTACGATCATCACTGTGGATCCCCGGTTTTCCACAGCCGCCAGTAAATCAAAATACTGGTTGCCTATCAAGCCGGCCACCGACCTGGCACTGCTTCTGGCCTGGATGAATGTGATCATCAGCGAAGGATTGTATGACAAAGCTTACGTAGAAAAATATGCCACAGGATTTGATAAACTGCAGGCTCATGTGAAACCGTTTACCCCGGAATGGGCTTATGGGATTACCACCATCACCCCGCAGGTGATCCGCGAAACGGCCCGTGAAATGGCCCATGCCGCACCAGCAGTCATCATCCATCCCGGACGCCATGTTACCTGGTACGGTGATGATGTTCAGCGTTTGAGAGCCGTAGCCATCCTGAATGCCATTCTGGGATCATGGGGGCGCAGAGGTGGATTTTACCGGCCTGAAAGTCTTACCGTTCCAGAATTCCCCCATCCGCATTATCCGGAAGTGAAAAAGGGATGGAGAGACATTCTTGGAGATCTGTATCCTTTAGCCGACCAGCCAGTAGCCAATGCAATTGTGGATTTAAGCCATTCTGCAAATGGTCAGGAAGCAAAATACAAGGCCTGGATCGTAAATGGTACCAACCTGATTGAAACGATGCCCAACCAGGCCAATACCATTGAAGCCATTAAGGCGCTGGATTTCCTGGTTGTGATCGATACGATGCCCATGGAGATTACAGGCTATGCCGATGTGGTTCTGCCGGAATGCACTTACCTGGAGCGTCACGATGACATCCGCGTCAGCCCGCATCGCCTGCCTCAGATGGCAATAAGAATGCCGGCGACAAAACCGAAATACAATTCGAAACCCGCCTGGTGGATGGCCAAGCAGCTGGCGGATAAGATGGGTCTGGGCACCTATTTTCCCTGGAAAGATATCGAAGAATACCTGGGGTGGCAGTTGAAGCAAATGGGATCGAGCATGGAGGAAATGCAACGAATTGGAGTGAAGACCTCTGAACGCACAGGTGAGGAACTCTATTTTGCGGAGGATGAGGACGTGGAATTTTATACATCCAGTAAAAAGATTGAGCTATATTCCAGTGACCTGGAAGGGTTGGGTTATCCCGCAATGCCGGTTTATACCCCGCATGAGGAACCCCCGTCCGGTTATTATCGTTTGATCTATGGTCGTGCTCCCATGCACACTTTTACCCGTACCTCCAATAATCCCAATCTTGCGGACCTGATGGATGAAAATACGGTATGGATCAATCCAAAAGTGGCCAAAGAGTGGTATCTGAAAAACGACCAGTATATCTACCTGAAAAACCAGGACGACATCCTTTCCGATTTCAGTATCCGGGTGAGGATTACCGAAAGGATCCGCTGGGATTCGGTTTATATGGTGCACGGGTTCGGTCACAACCAGAAGAAACTGGAAAGGTGTTTCGGAAGAGGTGCCAGCGATACCCAGATGATCACCAAGGTTCTGGTGGATCCGATCATGGGTGGAACAGGTATGCGAGGTAATTTTGTAACATTTGTGACTGAAAAGGAGGAGGTTAAATCATGAGATATGCGATGGCCGTTGATACCCGAAAATGTGTCGGTTGCAGCGATTGCGTGGTTGCCTGCCAAACCGAGAATAATGTTCCGATAGGATATTGCCGGGATTGGGTGGTGGAAGTAACCGATGGGACCTATCCGACTCTGGAACTGGAACTGCGCTCCGAGCGTTGTAACCATTGCGACAATTCCCCTTGTGTGCGTTGCTGCCCAACAGGGGCCAGCCACTATGAGCAGGGTGGCATTGTAACGGTAACCCATAACAAATGTATCGGTTGCGGGGCCTGTATCACCTCCTGCCCTTATGATGCCCGTTATTCGCACCCCGACGGGTACGTGGATAAGTGTACCTTCTGCCTGCATCGTGTGGACCAGGGGCTTTTACCAGCCTGTGTTTCTGCCTGCCCAACGAAATGCATGTATTTCGGTGATCTGGATGATCCCAAGAGTCCGGTTTCCATCGTACTGAAAAACCGCAAGCATAAGACTCTGATCCCAGAGGCGGGTACCAAACCTCAGCTCTATTTCCTAATCTAAACTGAAACCTGATATGAGAGAAGAGATAATAGTCAGCGGCAGGATGAATCAGAATATTGATCCATACCTGCATATATGGCACTGGCAGATTCCGCTTTACCTGTTTTTAGGCGGCCTGGCTGCCGGAATTCTATTCTTTGCCGCCTTTTTTGTGATCCGGGGAAAAGAAAAAGAATATCCTACAGCGGTCAGGAAAGCCACACTGATTGTACCCATATTACTGGTTATAGGGTTGTTCGCATTGTTCCTGGACTTAAAGCACAAAACCTATTTCTGGCGGCTTTATACGGTCATCCGCCTGCAATCCCCTATGTCATGGGGCGCATGGACCCTGATGATCATTACCCCGATTTCGCTGATCTGGGCAGCACTTAATATCCGTGAAGTTTTTCCGAACTGGAAGTGGAAATACAAGTGGCTGGATGATCTGGATGCATTCTTCCGAAGATGGAAACTGCCGCTTGCCTGGGCAACCATCTTTTATGCGGTTATTCTTGGGGTTTATACCGGGATACTCTTCTCAGCATTCAACGCCAGACCGCTCTGGAATACTTCCATTCTGGGACCGTTATTCCTCGTTTCCGGGCTCTCCACAGGCGCCGCAGCCATCATTCTGATGTCGAAAAATCACGAGGAAAGAAAATCTATGGCCCGTATCGACATGCTCCTGATTGCCATAGAGCTTTTCCTGATTGTCCATATGTTCATGGGATTCCTGGCCAGTACGCAGGTCCAGATCGATTCAGCCAACCTGTTTCTTGGCGGACCCTATACGGCAACTTTTTGGATGCTCGTGGTGTTCATCGGTCTCATCATGCCTGCCATTCTCGAATCGCTGGAACTGTTCAAATTTAAAATTCCCTATTATATCCCTGCCGTTCTTGTCATTTTTGGAGGAATCATGTTGCGGTTTATTCTGGCCTATGCGGGACAGATGAGCAGGTGGCTGTATTAGCAGTAGGCAGTGGGCAGTAGGCAGTTGGCAGTAGGCAGTAGGCAGTAGGCAGTAGGCAGTAGGCAGTTGGCAGTAGGCAGTAGGCAGTAGGCAGTAGGCAGTATGCAGTAGACAGTAGACAGTAAGCAGTAGACAGTAGACAGTAAGCAGTAGACAGT
>JBBQOG010000151.1:0-7808 GCA_038330665.1 Bacteroidales bacterium | reverse complement strand
CCTAATGGTCAGTATATGAGCACCTTCGCTCAGCTCAATGTTTTCGCTTGCGATGTTTCGGGCCACGCTCCTGAAAGATGTGGAAAGATCGGTTACTTCCAAACCATTGAATTTCAATAATTTATTATCCAGGAGAATTTCCATCTTACCCCCCCCGGCAATTCGTGCGACGGTCATATTAATCCTGAATTTTCCGCTTTTGGTTGCTGGCAAAATGATGTTAAGGGCCTCATCTTTAGCCACTGGTTTCCAGAGCACCATCTGCTTGGCCGACCACATCGGATCCTTTACCAGTTCAATATTTTGCGGTTTTGACAAGAGCGTCTCCACCTGATAAAATATCGAATTTCGCGAAGCACCAGCCGCTTCGGGCCACCAGTCAGTCGGTCCCGACAGCGGACGGACATCCGCATGAGTGATGGCCATATGGTCGTCATGTGCACCGGGAACCGCATAGGCATAGATCATCCTGGCATAGGAGAAATGGTCAACCACACGGTGACTGTATAATTCCATGAAAAAATCGAAGCTCTTGCCAAAAGGAATATTATCGAGGATATGCCAGCGGTAATTGGTTACAAACCCACGGTTAGCCGGACCGTCATTTCTGGGTTGGCCACAAAAACCAAAATCAAAAAGCTCTTCCGACGACCACGCATAATTATAATAGTCTTCCGAGCCGGTGCCGATGAAGGAGGGCTTCAGGTTATCATCAATAAAAATTTTCTCGTCGCCCTCACCCCACCAGTTTCCGGCTGAAGAGGGCACTGAGGTCGGATTCAGCAGGAAGCAGGCGGCCCCAACCATTCGACCCTTTCCCCGGATCAGGGCATAGGGTATATCTTTTACCTGCCGGGGATCCGCAAGAAGCTCATGGTTCACACGCCATCTGGCCCTGAAATGCATGCTGGTCCCTTCGTCCCACACATAAGGTTCCGTCACGATTTTTGATATAATAGAAACTTCCTGATCTCCCATATTTTCCATCACCACCTCAACTGAATCCCGGAATGGCATGAAATAGCGACAAACCATCCTGCCGTCTTCCAAAACGGTAAACGGCAAAGATTCGTAAGGGTTGATACCCGGTGCAGCCCCGAAGAAATCGCCGATTGGCGACTGAACCTGTCCCCATGGAGACCCATCAAACCGAATCTCCAGAATGGTTTGCCGGAGTGCTTGGTCCACATCCTGTGCGGCCACAAACGCAGCAAACCTTGAAATCGCAGCACTTCCGACCACCGACTTTACCACCTTCTTTTCACCGGGTTTTAACCAGACCGTCTCATAAGCCGCATCAAAGAGAACGGTATCGAGGTATTTGAACGGTTCCGCCAGGATGGACGCCGCATGATCAATTTCTATTCGATTTTCTGCTATATCCCTGATTGTAAATGTCTTGACTTTCGCTTTTTCCTCATATAATCTCAGCTGAACATGATAAAAATGCAGATCTGACAGATTCCCTTTCCAAACCATCCGGCATCCCTTTGCAAAAGGGATCGGATAATAAGAGGCCATGTTCTGATTGAAGGTTCCGGTCCAGTGGGGGTTGGCCTCCTCCTTTTGCAGGGCTTCATAGGTGTGCAGAAAAAAAGGCTCGGCCAAACCATTGTAAACCGGATTCTTATCCTGATCGAGCCAGACCGTCAGATTTCCGGCGATCTGAGCCGTCCAAAGCCTGACGATGGCCCCCGGACCCTTCACGTCACAAATCAGGTACTCTCCAATTCCCTTGGCATCAGGCTTCTTTAACACCTCGATGAATCCGGGAATCTGTTCACCGCCAAATCCATCGTCGTTGGCAAACCATCCGGGTTTATCCGGACTCACCGTCCTCCGGTCGTAAGAAGAAAATTGAACAGACTGAAATCCGGGATTCGGATAATCGGATAATTTACGCAAATCTGTCAGTTCATCAATCAATGATCCTGTTGTAACAATCTGGCATTGAATCTGTTGAAATCCAATGAGGCAAGATGCAAAAATTAATGATTTAAGTACTGTTCTCATAAGTTACTGTTTTGTAAATTCGTCGGCTTTGGCGAACTGTGAAATTAGGTTTTTTCGTTTTACCGTTCATGAATCACCTGACAAATTAAAAAAGAACCATCAGGACCTCCGGTTCGTTAAAGGCGGCATTTTCATTGAGGGCTCCATTCTTACAGCGAAATACATAATTGAAACCATCAAATTATTTACGAATGAACCGATTGAGAAAACTCAGAATCCCAACCCTGTTCCTGTTGGGGACTCTCCTGCTGAACCCGGCCTGGGTCAATGGCCAGGATAAAACGCCATCCGGGAGCAGACCCGAATTTCAGCTGACCACCCTCGTACAGATTCCATCAACATCTGTTAAGAACCAGGCTTCCACCTCCACTTGCTGGTGTTTTTCCACCACTTCGATGTTGGAGAGCGAGATTATGCGGCTTGGAAAGGGAGAAGTGGGATTGTCTGAAATGTTTACCGTAAACAATGTTTACAAGGAAAAGGCCGCACAGTATGTCAAGTTCCACGGAACCTGCAATTTTGCCGAAGGCGGGGCTCAGCATGACGTGACCAATAGTATTAAAAAGTACGGTCTGGTTCCCAGGGATGTCTATCCGGGTCTGAATTATGGTGAAACTTCACACCTTCACGGGGAACTGGTGTCCGCCCTAACCGGGATTGTCAACACCATAATCAAGAATCCAAATGGCAGGATCAGTCCGGTATGGCTGAAAGGCATTGAAGGGGTTACCGATGCTTACCTCGGTGAGAAGCCCCTTTCCTTTTCGTACAATGGTAAAATGGTGACTCCTCAGGAATATGTTAAAGAACTGGGAATCAATCCTGATGATTATGTTGAGTTTTCCTCTTACACGCATCACCCCTTCTATCATAAATTTGTTCTGGAGGTGCCCGACAACTGGGCACAGCAATCGATGTATAATGTACCCATCGATGAACTGATAGAAATTATTGATTATTCGCTCAATAAAGGGATCTCGATCGCCTGGGGAGCTGATATTTCAGACCTTGGCTTTAACGATGGATTTGGACGCATCATGGCAGACGGTGCGGATGTTAAAAATCCGGAAGCAGCAGAGAAACAAGTTACACAGGCCGACCGGCAATATATGTTCGATTCCTGGCAGCTGACTGATGATCATGGCATCCATCTGGTCGGGATCGCCCAGGATCAGTTCGGCCACAAGTATTATCAGGAGAAAAACTCATGGGGCACCGGTGGCAAGTTTAAAGGTTATTCCTATGTGTCAGTGCCGTTTATGCGCATGCGGACCATGAGCATTATGCTGCACAAGGATGGGGTCCCACCTGAAATTGCAAAAAAAATTGGCCTGAAATAATTTTATCCAGATCATCATGAAAAATTTATCATACCTGAAATCCGGAGTCATTCTGATGGCCTGCCTGGTGACATTTCCATCCCTTGTGGTAGCCAAAAAGAAGAAAGATCCAAAGCCCCCCTATAAGTTTACGATTGAAGTCGAATACCCCAGGACTGCAACTAAAAATCAGGGTTCCTCCAGCACCTGCTGGTCCTATTCAGCGACCTCCTTCCTCGAAAGCGAGATGCAGCGGATCGGTAAACCTGCAGTAGAATTATCGGTGATGTTTACGGTAAGGAATATTTACATCGATAAAGCCGAGCAGTTTGTTCGATGGAACGGAAAAGATGAATTCGGACCCGGCGGGGCCGACCACGATGTGGTCAATTCGATCCGGAAATACGGCATTGTTCCCTGGTCCGCCTATCCGGGCAATGAGATCAAGGAGGAGGGGGTCATCCACAATGAAATGGATGGCGTTCTGCGTGCGTATGTGGATGCCATTGTGAAAAATCCGAACAAAAAGATCAGCACCGCCTGGAAAACAGGGTTCACCAACCTTGTGGATGCATATCTGGGTGCAGTACCCGGGAATTTCGAATATAACGGAACTTCCTATACACCGCTGACGTTTGCTGAATATACCGGATTGAATATGGATGATTATGTCGAAATCTCCTCTTTCTCGCACCATCCATTCTATGAGCAATTTGTGCTGGAAGTGCCGGATAACTGGATCCGGGGTTCGGTGTATAATGTTCCGGTCGATGAGCTCGACCAGATCGTGGAGTTTTCTCTGAAAAATGGCTATACCGTAGCCTGGGCCACAGACCTGGAAAAAGGATTCAACTACGGAGTGGGAGTGGGAGTGGTTCCTCCTGATAATTGGGACGGCAAAACCTTCAAACCGGGCATGGAGCCTGAAATCACCCAGGAGCGAAGACAAACTGGATTCGAAAATTACCAAACCACAGACGATCATGGCATGCACCTTGTTGGAATTGCCCATGACCAAAATGGCGGCAAATATTATCTGGATAAAAACTCATGGGGTCCCGGAAACCTTTACAAGGGATATTCCTATGTCTCCTCGGCTTATCTGAAGTTGAAGACCACCTGCATTATGGTCAACAAAAAGGGCATCCCGACGGAAATCCGAACGAAGCTCGGGATTTAAGGAAGTTGGAATATAGAAAGATAAAGCCCGATTCCGGATGCGGAATCGGGCTTTGTCCTTTTAATCACCTACCTGATCTACTGCTGTTATTCCACAGTAAAAGAATAAATCGTTGTGTGTTTGTAACGCTGTCCCGGTTCCAGAACAGTGGATGGGAATGCAGGTTGATTAGGTGAATCCGGGAAATGTTGCGTTTCCAGGCAGAACCCCCAGTGCTGGGTATACTTCACTTTGCCCGATCCGGTCAGGATACCGTCCAGAAAATTACCCGAGTAAAATTGCACACCTGGTTCGGTAGTAAATACCTCCATTACACGTCCGCTTACCGGCTCCTTCACCCTGACTACCTTGCGAATTGGCATCACACTGTCGGAAAGCACATAATTATGATCATAACCGCCATCCACCTGAGCGATACGTTCCCCAATGGTATGAGCCTGCGTAAAATCCATCGGGGTACCGGCTACTTCACGCAACTCCCCGGTAGGGATCAGCGTCGAATCCACCACCGTATACCGGCCGGCAAGAATTTGCATTTCATGGCCGAGAATATCGGTTTTGGCATTACCGCTAAGGTTAAAATAGCCATGATGCGTCACATTCACCGGGCACGGCTGATCGATTGCACCCTCATAATCCACCTTCAGACTGTTGTCGTTCATCAAGGTATAAAAAACTGTAATAGTCATGTTTCCGGGATACCCTTCCTCCATATCCTTACTGAAATAACTCAGCTTGACCCCCTGTCCGTGGGAATTTTCAAACGGTTCACTTTCCCATACCACTTTGTCAAACCCTTTGAGGCCGCCATGTAAACTATTCGGACCATTGTTAACAGGTAGTGAATACTCTGTATTATTTAAAGTAAACTTTCCTTTGCCGATGCGGTTACCATACCGACCCACAATGGCTCCCAGATAACAGCAATTATTGATGTAAGGATCTGTCCAGTAGGATTCGGGGCGATCAAAGCCCAACACCACATTCTCAAATTTCCCATTTTTATCCGGGGCGGTCATCTGGGTGACAATAGCCCCATAATTCGTGATTTTTACGGTCATTCCATTCTCATTGGAAAGCGTGTACAAAACCACGGATTTGCCATCTAACTGCCCCACAATTTCACTTTTGATTTTCATAGCTTCATTTGTTGATTTTTGCTGTTTGGTTTTACAACCTGAAAGAATCAGCACAAATAGTCCTATACAAGACAAAGATAATGCTAAATACTTGATTTTCATTGATTTTAATAATTTTGTCTGAACAAAGCAAGTATAACGCTTTTTGTGCAATTAATGCCCGGACGGTCCGATTTTATTCTATTTTTACCGGTACAAATCGTATAATCCCAGACCTGAAAATGACAACCGAATTTTTGCAAAAAGAGTGGGCCGACAGATATTCCGAAACCGGGAATACCGTGCAAACCTATTTCTCCCCGGGAAGGGTCAACCTGATCGGTGAGCATACCGATTACAACGGTGGATATGTTTTCCCATGTGCCCTGAGCTTTGGAACCTACCTGGTTATCCGGAAAAATGAGGATCATGTGATCCGTATGGCCACTACGAATTTTGATTTCCGGGCCGAAATTCCGGTGAGTGCCAGCTATCAGAAAATTGGAGAAGAATGGGTTAATTACCCTTTGGGAGTGATCAGTGAGCTCACTAAAGCCGGAGTAAAAATGGAAGGATTCGACCTCCTTTTCTCTGGGAATATCCCGAACAAAAGCGGACTCTCCTCTTCCGCATCCATCGAACTGGTTACTGCTGTGGCCTTAAATGACCTGATGAATCTGGAAATCTCCAGGATCGATCTTGTCAGGATCGGGCAGGCGGCAGAAAACCATTTTGTTGGGGTGAACTGTGGAATCATGGACCAGTTTGCAGTAGGAATGGGTAAAAAAGATCATGCGATTTTCCTGAAATGCGATACCCTCGATTACGAACTCGTACCGATCCTCCTGAAAGGCTATAAACTGGTTATCGCCAACACCAATAAGTCAAGAGGACTCGCTGATTCCAAATACAATGAACGGGTTGCCGAATGCCAGACCGCCGTTCAAATGCTCAGCAAGGGAAAGCCGATCAAGCTGTTGGCCGAATTGAAATTGAAAGATTTCCTCCAATTCGAACATCACATCACGGATGAGGTGATCAAACGCAGGGCCCGCCACGTCATATCTGAAAACGACCGGACATTTGAGGCGGTTGAGGTATTGAAGCAAGGGAACCTGGAACGTTTCGGTCAACTGATGAACGACTCCCACGACTCACTCCGGGATGATTATGAGGTAACCGGCATTGAACTGGATACACTCGTCGCCGAATCACGAAAAATACCCGGTGTCATCGGTTCCCGAATGACCGGAGCCGGTTTTGGAGGATGTACGGTCAGCCTGGTGAAAGAAGAATCCATCGATCGCATGATCAGCGAAGTCGGCAAAAGGTATCAGGAACAGACCGGTCTGCATGCCGACTTCTATGTGGCTGAAATCGGGAATGGTGCCCAAAAAATTTAATTAACTTACTGATTTTCTAATAGTATAAACATCATGAAAAATTCAGGCACCCGCTTTTCGATTCTTGTGGCTTCCGTAATCGTTTTACTGGCAATTGGATGTAAAAATCAAAATCAAAAAAAACCAATGGATAAGCAACCGGAAACCGCACAGTTCCAGCCCGGAACTTTTGGTTATGACCTCAATTTCTTGAACCAGCATCAGAAAACGGTGGTATTAAAACGCGACGGAGCCATGGTGGCACTCATACCGGGTTACCAGGGCCGGGTAATGACCTCGGCATCAGCAGGAATGAACGGAATGAGCTACGGATGGATCAATTATAAGTTAATCCAGTCCGGTGAAAAAGTAGCCCATTTCAACAATTATGGTGGCGAAGAAAGATTATGGCTCGGACCGGAAGGCGGACAGTTCAGTATCTTTTTTGCTCCCGGAGTTCCGTTCACTTTTGAGAACTGGCAGGTACCTGCACCGATCGATACGGACGCATTCGACCTGGTGGACTCCAACGATACCCTGGCCACATTTACCAAGGATATCCGGCTGGTGAACTATAGTAATGTGAACTTCAACCTGAAAATCGACCGGACCGTTTCGCTGCTCGGCAAGGACCAGATTGAAACGCGTACCGGAATTAAAATGCCGGAGTCCATTCAATTGGTTGCATACGAAACCAGCAATATCCTCACCAATACAGGCAAACTGGCCTGGACGCGTGAAGGCGGATTGCTGTCAATGTGGCTCCTCGCCCAGCTGATCTCCTCTCCTACCAATG
>JBBQOG010000150.1:0-7882 GCA_038330665.1 Bacteroidales bacterium | reverse complement strand
GAAAAATCGAAATAGAGCTGGAAAGTGTATGCCAGGATAGCGATCCAGGCTGTGGCGGAATCCATTCCCGGAATGGATAATCCAAGAATCCGGTCCACTTCAACAGCCAGCACATCGGCGACCAGTATTTTTTTAGAAAGGCCCATGATGAACCGGAAAAAACCATAAAGGATATTTCGCCAGGTATCCTCCCTCGATTTGATCTGTTCGGCGATATAACTGAACCGGATGATGGGGCCCGCCAGGAGCTGCGGAAACATCATGATATACAGGATGTAGTCGAGCAGATTTTTCAGGGGTTTATGAGCGGAACGATACACATCTACCGAGTAGGTGATGGACTGGAAAGTGAAGAAGGAGATTCCGATCGGCAGGACAATCCGTTCCCAGGTGAGCACCGGTGATCCGAACAATTCCCTGATGAAGCTGACGTTTTCGAGAAAAAAATTGGCATACTTGAAGTACAGGAGAAGCCCCAGGTTGAGGGCCACCGAAATTCCCAACAGCAACCGTCGGATATTCCTTTTCCGGGATTCCGAAATCGATCTGACCAGATAAAAATTTGCCAGGCAGCTCCCGAGTAAATAGGGTAGGAAATCCGGTGCTCCCCATGCAAAGAAGATGATGCTGAACAACAGGACAACCATGTTCCTTCCCTTCCGCGGCGCAGCATAGTATACCGCAAGAAAGACGGGAAGAAAGAACAGGAGAAATATTATACTCGAAAATACCACGCCCTAAATTAACAAGTGAATTTCAAAATAGCACGTATTACTGAACGATTGTTGAGCAAAGATCCACGCCCCCCGCGGAGGCCGGTCAAAACCGGCAGCTGTTGCACATAAAAAAAGGCCCAATCCCTTGAACCTTTATTCTTCTGCCTTTACTTCTGCCTTTTGCCTTCTGCCTTTACTTCTGCCTTTACTTCTGCCTTTTGCCTTCTGCCTTCTGCCTTCTATTGTGTACCCAGAGCCGGGGTCGAACCGGCACAACCTTGCAGTTACTGGTGTTTGAGACCAGCGCGTCTACCAATTCCGCCATCTGGGCATTTAGCAGCGCGGCAAAAGTAAAAAAAAACCCCGACATTCCATGCCGGGGTTTAAATATTCAATCATGGGTTATTTCACCACAAGCTTCCTGACTTCATTGTTCACTTTCAGGAAGTACATTCCTTTGGCGAATCGGCTGAGGTCAATATTTTCCTGATGTTGCAGAACGGATTTAACCTGATTCTGATACACGGATTGCCCCTGAATATTGGTAATCATGATGTTAAGGTCAACAACCTGGGAATTCATGACCGACAGGGTAAATTGTCCGTCGGAAGGGTTCGGATATACGTTAACCGAAGCATTTAGTGCATCAAAATTCACACCCATGCTGGCACCGTTATTATACACATCGTTGAGCATGTTGTAATAAGTAACCCGGTAAACCCGGTTCGGTCCGCCCGAAGGGAATTCCGAGGTATTCCAGTTGCCGTTGATCCGGTACTTATATTCGATTTTGCCAAAAACATCCTGAGCTGGCACGGTAAGTGTATAAATACCGTCACCATTATCATCGGTCAGATGACTGGTTGCGCCATTCCATCCGTTGAATGTTCCTGCCACATCTACAAAGTCGCCGGAAGCGGGTTTAAAGAATCCGTTGGCAATCGGAAGGGTCATATCCACGTTAAATACCACATCTGAGGTCTTTGGAGCGCCGGTATTATTGAGGTTGAGGCGGATCATGGAGAGGTCCTCATTGCCCGACCAGGTATCGCCGGTAATCAGGCGGTAAACGGTTTTACCGTCGGCATACAGGTGCGACTGATCGGAACCAATGGTGAACCGGTAGGTATTGTTGGGTGCGCCGGCTCCACCGCCGTGGAATCCCTGAATGGCTGCAATGTATTGTCCGGGCTCAATAAATTCAGATTCCCCGTCTTTGTCCATCGGAACGGTAACCCATGCGTTCAGCATTTCTTGCGTCACATCGGTGTAAACTCCGGAGATCACTTCAAGCCAAAGGCCTTCTACAGGATCCCATTTGAATAACCAGTTCTGGAAACCGTAGCCAACCTTTGTTGAAGCATTCGGATTTTCTTTGCGCTGCATGATCAGGGTAGACATGGAGTTCACTTCGGTGGCCTTTTTGATGTCAAAAATCACTCCCAGGTAATCCCCGTCATTGTTTCCGTGTCCGGCGGTACTGGAATAGGTTTCCGACTCCCAGTCGGAATTGGAATAGATACTGTCGGTAACGTAATAAGTATCGCTGTAAACGTTGTTTCCGGGTTGTCCGTCCACCGCTTTCTGCTGAGCGGTGAGTACCATTTTATAATTACCGATACCACTGGGAACAAACTGTTTGGTTACCGGGAAGGTGTCGCGTTGTAAAGCCCAGATATCAGCGACTTTTTCCGAAGTTTCATTATAAACCGAGGTTCCGTTTTTGAAAACTTCTGCGTTTAATTTGCATTTCTCCTGGTCATCGCGACCCGCATTGAGCAACCCGGCCTTGAAAGTATATCCACCGAATCCATCGGTCCCGGTTTGTGCGGAAGGAACCATATATACAAAACCTTCATCATTGTCGACTTCCTGGTCGGTCATGTTCAACCAAGGTGCTTCGAGCTGCAGTTCGTTGTTATAGGCTTCGGAAAGGGTGACATCGTCGATGCACCAGAAATAGCTTCTGTTTGCGGTCCAGACCAGTTTCACCCAAACATGTGCCATCCCTCCGGCCACTTCGGTAATGTTTACCTCCGGATAGGGGTTCTTGCAGAAGATGTTTGTTTTGGTTTGGTAGACCATGTTGAAAGCGGCCCAGTGCACACCGAAGTCATTACTGACCATCATGCTGACATTTGGAGCCGCGCAGCATGCGCGGAAATACTGCGACATTTTGAAGATGACCGTCGGATGCGCGGTACAGTTAAACTCCGGGAATTGGAACCAGTTGGTTCCGACATTGGTGGTCTCCACACCATCGACGTAGTTGTATTCATCCATGGGAAGTACAAAGTACCCGTCTTCCGGGGTTTTGGAATAAATATGTCCGGGCAAAAAGGTGAATTTACCTTTAATACTGTCGGTACCCGCACGCCAGACCCAATACTGACCGAAGTCGCCTTCAGAAGTAATCTGGTAGCCTTCCGGCAATTTCCATCCGCGGGGATCCGAAGCATCTGCAAAATTGAAGGTCTCCTTGAAGAAAACCTCGCCTTCAGTTTTTAACCTGGAATCCTGTGGAAAATCCATTTTTTTCTGTTCCGTTGCATAGGGAACGGTTACTGTCGCCTGCCGGACCTTTTGTCCATAGGTGAATGCTACAAATGATACCAGCAAAAGAATGAGTGTAAATTTTTTCATATACGATTAAATTTTGGGGTAGTTAGAGAAAGCAAAATACATCTTTTTCAAACCAAGCCAAAACAAATGGGTTAAAATTCCGGATATATGGGTTGAATCAGATAAAATACGCCTGTTATGACAAAGAAAAACCCCGACATTACCTGCCGGGGTTTTAACCATTACGTAGAGACGCATACTTGCGTCTTCATATTTGCGTCTTCATACTTGCATATATAGAAGATTTATTTCACTACCAATTTCCTGACTTCATTATTCACCTTAAGGAAGTACATTCCTTTGGCGAAACGGCTGAGGTCGATATTCTCCTGATGTTGCATCACGGATTTAACCTGATTCTGGTACACGGATTGGCCCTGAATATTGGTAATCATAATGTTAAGGTCAACAACCTGGGAATTCATGACCGACAGGGTAAATTGTCCGTCGGAAGGGTTCGGATATACGTTAACCGAAGCATTTAGTGCATCAAAATTAACACCCATGCTGGCACCATTGTTATACACATCGTTGAGCATGTTGTAATAAGTAACCCGGTAAACCCGGTTCGGTCCGCCCGAAGGGAATTCCGAGGTATTCCAGTTGCCGTTGATGCGGTACTTGTATTCGATTTTATTGAAAACCGAAAGAGCCGGAACGGTAAGTGTATAAATTCCGTCGCCGTTATCATCGGTCAGATGACTGGTTGCGCCATTCCATCCGTTGAATGTTCCTGCCACATCTACAAAGTCGCCGGATGCGGGTTTGAAATATCCGTTTGCAATCGGCAGGGTCATATCCACGTTTAATACCACGTCTGAGGTCTTTGGAGCGCCGGTATTATTGAGGTTCAGGCGGATCATCGAAAGTTCGTCGTTTTGTTCCCAACCCTCGCTGTCGTAACGCCGGAAAAGTGTTTTGCCATATGAATACCGGTGGCTCTGGTCCGCACCAATTGTAAAGCGGAAGATACGATTGCTTGCACCGGCTCCACCTCCATGGAAGGTTTGGATGGCTGCGATATAGTATCCCGGCTCCATAAATTCAGATTCTCCGTCTTTTTCCAGTGGGAGGGTCACCCAGGTGTCCAGCATTTCCTCTGTTACTTCTGTATAGGGGGACACTATCCGTTCGATCCATGCAGCTTCAACTTCATCCCATTTAAATATCCAGTACTGAAAATTATAACCCGGCTGTGTGCTTGCCACTTTATTTTTCGGCCGCTGCATGATCATACAGGATATCGAGTTAGCCTCGCAGGATTTCTTGATATCATAAGCAATTCCCATCCAGTCCCCGTCACTGTTCCCCCATGCGGCTGTACTTGAATGCTCCTCAAAATCCCAGTCACAAATGGAATAAATGCTGTCGGTTATGTAAAAGGTATCTGAGTACGAGTTGTTTGAAGGCCGTTCTTCCGTTGGTTTGGCCAGTGCGGTAAGCGTCATTTTATAATCTCCGTATCCTGTCGGATTGAATCCATTTGTGATGCGGAATGTATCCCTTTGTAGGGTCCAGATATTTCGTGATTCGGAAGATTGGTCGTACACGGATATGCCGTTTTTAAGGACTTCAACATTCATCTTACTGCCCTCCTGATCCTGCAGGCCTGCATTCAGGACAGCACCAGCGAAGGTGTAGGTACCGAAATTGTCTGTTCCAAGCTGGGAGGCAGGTACCATATATACGAAACCTTCATTGTTGTCATCATTGGAAAGGTCGGCCATATATTGCCAGGTGTTTTCCATCACAAGATCGTTGTTATAACTTTCAAATAGCTGGATGTCATCCACACAACAGAAATAACGTTCCATATTGTCCCATATAAATCTGATCCAGACATTTGGCATTCCTGCTGCAACCTCGGAAATGTTTACTTCAGGGTACGGATTTTTGCAAAAAACGCTGGTCGCAGTTTCATAAGTCAGATCAAAGTAGGCCCAATGGGCTCCCAGGTCATTTGAAACAGCAACTTTCCAATTCGGGGTGTAATACATACGGAAAAATTGCCGGAATGTTAAAATAACCCCGGCATGGGCAGAACAATCAACCGCAGGCAATTGAAACCAGCTTGTCGCGGCATTAGCTGTGGTGATACCATCTACATAATTATACTCATCCATCGGTAAAACCAGATAGCCATCTTCAGGAGTGAGAGAATACGCATGGCCCGGCTCAAAGGTCAACAGGCCTTTGATACTGTCTGTCCCGGCCCGCCAGATCCATGGAAAGCCAAAGTCTGTTTCTTCCTTGATCTGCCAACCGGCAGGAATTGACCAGCCATTGGGACTGGAGTCATCTTTCCAATTGAAGGTTTCCTTAAAGAACACCTCTCCGCCCGCTTTAAGTTTAGATGCAGCGGGTTGTGGAACAGGAGTCATGAGCTCTGAACCAAAAGGTACAGCTTTGTCGCGACTGGGGATCACCTTCTGGCCGTAAGAAAATGTAACCAGAGATACCAGTAATAAAACCAGTGTAAATTTTTTCATAAGCGTTTAATATTGGTGATTGTTGACTTTACCAATTTAAGAATATTTTATGGCGGAACAAAAATAGAAAAGGCGAATTATTTTGTAGAAGAGCCGGGGAGCTCATCAATGCAATGAATTGAACTGTACAGAAAGGATGCCTTTGTCCTAAAATCAGGTTGTCCGGGCCTGGCCTTTCATCCGACTGATAAATTCCTTCTTTTTGCGCTCACTTACGTCCACCTGACTCCCGTCGTCGAAAATGATATATCCTCCGCGGCCGGAGACGTATTTCTTCACAAATTCCAGGTTTATCAAGTGTTTGCTGTGTACGCGCACAAAGGTAAGATCGGAAAGAAGGCGTTCGAAATTGTTTAATGTTTTAGAAGTTACAATTCGCTGGCCACCCTTGATGTAAAAGGTGGTATAACTGCCGTTGGCTTCACAGCGTACAATGTCCGAAATTTTATACACATCGAATCCATCCATGGAGGAGAGGATGATCCGCTCATTCCGGTTGCTCAGGCCTTCACGCAACACTGAAACCCGTTCGCCGAAATTGGCTTCTTTGCGGATTTTGTTGTAGCGGTCGACCGACTGTTGTAATTTTTCTGTGCTGATGGGTTTCAGCAAATAATCAAGCGCCGAAAAATCAAACGCTTTCAAGGCATACTGGTCGTAAGCCGTGGTGAAGATGACTTCAAAACCGGTGAATTCGACATCTTCAAGAACCTGAAAACCCTGACCGTCAGGAAGGGCGATATCCAGAAAAACGAGTTCCGGCTTGATTGAATCTATCAGCTCAATGGCAGATTCAACCGAATCGGCTGTTCCAACAACCTGTACATCAGGGCAGTATCTTTGAAGAAGGATGGAGAGTGCTTCCAGACTATTTTCTTCATCATCAACCAGAACCGCTTGAATCAGGGAGGTCATAATTTTTCCAGGTTAAGTTCAAATATAAATGTACTAGGATTTTTTGTGAAAGTTTTACCTGGAGTACCTTAATTTCAGGTCAGGCGGATTTCACGGATCTCCTTTTCAATGCTTTCGGAGTCGAAACCACATTCACGGTATAGTTGACGTTGCGTACCGTGTTCAATGAATTCGTCAGGAATACCGAGCATTTTAACCGTGGCATGATATTGATGATGAACCATAAACTCCGCCACGGCACTTCCGAAACCACCTGCTATCGTGCCATCTTCGACGGTAATTATTTTTTTGAAACGGGTAAAAACATCGTGCAAAATCTCCTGATCCAGTGGTTTCACAAACCGCATATCAAAATGTGCCGGACGGATGCCCTCTTTTTGAAGGGCCACGAAAGCTTTCACCACATAGTTCCCCGGGTGGCCGATGGAAAGAACCGCAACGTCTTCGCCATCGGCGATCATCCTTCCTTTTCCAATGGGCAGGCTTACCAGCGGACGACGCCAGTCGGTCATCACACCCTGGCCCCTGGGATAACGGATGGCGAACGGACCGTGTGTGCCTTCCTGAGCCGTAAACATCAGGTTTCGCAATTCTTCCTCATTCATCGGCGCCGAAACAATCATGTTCGGGATGATTCTCATGTAGGCCAGGTCGAACGATCCGTGATGCGTCGGTCCGTCGGTGCCGACCAGGCCCCCACGGTCGAGACAGAATACGACCGGTAATTTTTGCAGGGCTATGTCGTGGATCACCTGATCATAAGCCCGTTGCATGAAGGAAGAGTAGATATTACAGAATGGAATAAATCCCTGTGTGGCCAGTCCGGCAGAGAAGGTAACGGCGTGTTGCTCGGCAATACCCACATCAAAGGTCCGGTCGGGCATTTCAGCCATCATCAGGTTCATGGAGGAGCCGGAGGGCATGGCCGGGGTGATGCCCATGATTTTCGGATTCATCCGGGCAAGTTCGAGGAGGGTATGCCCGAATACATCCTGGTATTTCGGAGGAAATCCGGTCGATTCTTCATTGATGATTTCGCCGGTCACCTTGTCGAATATTCCCGGAGCGTGGTATACGGTCTGGTTGATTTCGGCGAGTGCAACCCCCTTGCCTTTTTTGGTGAGGATGTGCAGAAGCTTG
>JBBQOG010000149.1:0-7912 GCA_038330665.1 Bacteroidales bacterium | reverse complement strand
CCCTCCGTATTTTTCGCCGGTAAACCCTTTCGGACCGATATTCAGCAGGGGATCCTGGCCGGTATAGGTTTGGTTGAGATGGAAGATGTTGAACCGGATACCCTGTTGTGCGGAAACATCGCCATCGATAATGATGTCGCTGGTTTCCCATTTTTCCTTCCAAGCACGGATCTGTTCAGATCGCAAAAGCTCATACCCTGACGAAAGCGCTTCGGCAAGGATTTCCCCGGACCGGTGCGGTATTTCTGCCGGAGGATAGTCGCGGGAGGTTGTCACCGATACCAGCTTGGTAAATGCCACCTGTTCTCCCTGTGTAACCTGCAACTGATAATGGTGTGAGATGTATTGTGTTTTGGCAATCCGTTCGGGTTGGGCTTCCGAAATATGGCCTCCGCATGAAACCTGCGTATCCAGCGCCAGACCTACCTGGAAAAGGCTTTTTCGGGTCCGGGTGACCAGGCTGGAAAAACGGCCCTCACAGGAATGGCTGACCGGCTCCCAGAATTTTTCCTCATAATTGGCATCTTCGTTGAACACATCGCCGTCGATAAAAAGGTCTGCGACCAGTGTTCCCGAGAAATTTACCGGGGTCACGGCATAGCGTATTGCCCCGATTTCGCGGCGGTTCAGCGATAAAAACCTTTCCGTTTCCACGCTTACGAGCTTGCCATTCGTCCAGGAGGCTAAAAAATTCCGGGTGAGGATTCCCTGCTGCATGTTCAAAACGCGGCGGAATTCAAGAATTTTCATTTTGTCGAGGTTCAGCTCCTCGCCGTCGAACCTGATTTTTATACCGGACCAGTTTGGTGCATTCAGCACCTTGGCAAAATATTCCGGGTATCCAATTTTCCACCAGCCCACGCGCGTCTTGTCGGGATAATAGATCCCCGCCAGATAGGTCCCGCGTAACGATGGGCCGGTGTAAGTTTCTTCAAAATTAGCCCGGGTACCCATATACCCGTTTCCCAGGCTGAAGAGGGATTCGGATCTTTTCTGATTATCCCGGTCAAATCCTTCTTCGATGATCAGCCATTCATTTTCAGCCAGGTACTTGTGCATGTTAACCTTGTTAAAAATGAATCAGTTCCAGTGAACAATCCCTAAAATCGGATATCACCCGGTCGGCCTGTTGGAGAACTTTCGGATCCCCAACCCCAATGCACTTCATGCCTCCCCTATGGGCTGCTTCCAACCCTGCGGTGGCATCTTCGAACACGAGGCATTCCCCGGGTTCCAGTTTTAATTCGGCAGCCGCGAGGAGAAAAACTTCCGGATCCGGTTTGCCATGGGTGATCCGGTTGCCGTCCACAACCGAGTCGAAAGTATCCCCGAGACCGATCCTTTCGAGGATGGTGGAAGCATTCCGACTCGCACTGCCAAGGGCGACCCCGATACCTTCCGATTTAAGCAGGGCAAGAAATTCGGGTACCCCGGGCAAGATTTCGGATGGGGTCATGTTTTCGATATAACCGACATACCAATTGTTCTTTTGATCCGCCAGGAGCTGCTTTTGATCAGGTTCGAGCGTTAACCTGCCGACTTCGAGCAAAAATTCGAGGGAGGCCATCCGGCTGACCCCTTTCAGACGCTCATTCTGACTTTCAGTAAATTCAAAACCGAGTGTGGCGGCCAGTCTTTTCCATGCCCGGAAATGATACACCGCCGTGTCGACGATTACCCCGTCGAGGTCGAAAATACAGCCTTTGATCATGTTTTGGCCTGGGATTTATCATCGCGGTCATGAACGAAAATCACTGTAATTGCAGCGATGATCATGGATACCCCGCCGAAGGCGAGTGCGAAAACCGCGTGACCGCCAAAAACTTTTTGGGTCAGGAACCCCAGCAGGGTAGCCGCCAGAATTTGCGGAATGACAATGAAAAAATTAAATATGCCCATGTAAATACCCATCTTCTTCTGCGGCAGTGACCCCGTTAGGATGGCATAAGGCATCGACAGGATGCTCGACCAGGCCAGACCGATCCCGATGAACGGGATGATGAGCATTTCGGGGCTCTTGATGAGGTAGATACTGCATAATCCGATACCGCCGGCTATGAGTGAAATGGAATGAGTGATCTTTCGTGAAGTATATTTCGCCAGAATCGGCAGAAGAAAAGCGAAAATGGCTGCCGCACCATTATATACTCCGAAGAGGACCCCCACCCAGTCGGCCCCGTCATTGTATGCCTGGGAGGTAGTTTCGGTAGCTCCGTAAATGGTGCTGGTAATGGCTGAAGTGGTGTAAATCCACATCGAAAACAAGGCCAGCCAGGAAAAGAACTGAACGATTGCCAGCTGGGCCATGGTCTTGGGCATCAGTCGGAGGTCGGTCAGGATTTCGGTCAACCCGTTCGTCTTGCCTGATTTAATATATTGACCGGAAAGGAGTTGCAGAATCCCAAAGGCAGCAATACCAAATCCGAGGATGAATAATTCTTTTTCCAGGTTCAGCTTGAATACCAGGCCTGCCACGACTAACCCAACAAGTGTCCAGATCAAACCCTGCCTGAAAAACCCCCTTGCCGGGAGGGTGGTGGCGGCCTCAGATTTGGATTGATGTGATTCTTCGAATTGGCCAAACTCAGCCAGTTCTTCCGGCGAATATTCCTTCGAGCGGATCACCGTCCAGAGAACAGTGCCGATAAAAACAACGGCTCCGACATAAAATGCCCACCGGACCGATGGAGGTATCACTCCTTCCGCGGCAGTATTGGCAATCCCGAACCAATTGGTGAAAATATAGGGGAGTAAAGAGGCGATTACCGCACCGGTGCCAATGAAAAAGCTTTGCATGGCAAAACCCATGGTCCTTTGTTCCGACGATACATTGTCACCTACAAAAGCACGGAATGGTTCCATCGAAACATTGATCGAGGCATCCATGATCCATAACATCCCTGCCGCGATCCAGAGTGCAGGTGAATTCGGCATCAAAACGAGCGCGATGGAGGCCAGGATAGCTCCCGATAAAAAGTAAGGTCTCCTTCTTCCCAGGCGGGTCCAGGTTTTGTCGCTGTAATGGCCGATGATCGGCTGAACGATTAATCCGGTCAGCGGAGCGGCAATCCAGAGAATCGGGATGTTTTCGATTTTGGCACCCAGCGTTTCGAAGATCCGGCTCACATTGGCATTTTGCAGTGCAAAACCCATTTGGATACCCAGAAATCCGAAACTCATATTCCAGATCTGCCAAAAACTGAGGTGTGGTTGCTTTTTCATTTCAGGGTCTTTCGGTTGGTAACCAAATATAAGTATTCACACGAGGATTCCTGATTATTAAAAGGGGTCGCCCACTGAGTAATACCTGAAAAATCGGCTGGAACAGCTATTTCAATCGGTTGATAGACCGAATTAAAAAAATTACGAACGGGTGGATTCCCGGATGATCAGTTCCGTTTTAATCACCTGGTGGATGAAGGGACGGCTGACCTGCTGGTTCAGCAGGCGATCGAGCAGGAGTTGTGCCGAGGTCTGTCCGATCTGATAGGCGTGCTGATCCACAGTGCTTAAGGCCGGATTGGTGACCTGGGTGATCAATCCGTTGGAAAAGGCAAATATAGAAACGTCTTCCGGGATCCGAATTTTTAAATCATACAGGGATTTAACCACGCCGGTGGCAGTGAATTCATTCACGGTAAAAAAAGCATCCGGAGGTTCAGAAAGATTCATCAGCTGTTTAGTCCGGATAAGAGCTTGCTTAAAGTTGTCGCAATAAATGATTAAGTCCCTGTTAATCTTCAGGTTATTATCACGGAGGGCATCCACATATCCGTTCCTTCGAAAATCCGCAATGGGCAATCCGGGAGGACCTGAAAGATGCGCAATCCGGCGGCAACCGGTTCGGATCAGATGGGATACCGCCATGTAAGCTCCATGATAATCATCTACCGTAACTTTATCTGTTTCAATTTCTTCACATACCCGGTCGAACATCCCTATGGGGATTCCATGGCCAAGCACGTTGTTCAGGTGATCAAAATTTCGTGTTTCTTTTGAAAGTGATATCAGGATTCCTTCCACGCGACTATTCATAAGTGCTTGTACGGCAATGAGTTCGCGGTTGTAGGATTCGTTCGACTGATAGATCATTACATTATAGCCCGCATCGTATGCCACGTCCTCAATTCCGCTGATGACTGACGAAAAGAAGTGGTGAACAATTTCAGGGATGATCAAGCCGATGGTTTTGGTCCGGCTGTTTCGCAGGCTCAGTGCAATGGGATTGGGGAAGTAATTCCAGAGCTTTGCCAGGTCGTTTACTTTTTTTCGGGTTTCCTGACTGATATCAGGGTGATTTTTAAGGGCTTTGGAAACTGTGGACGGGGATATTCCCAATTCTTCAGCCAGGTCTTTTATGGTTACTTGTCCTCGGGAGATCATATATTCAGAAATCGATTGAATTCATAAAGTTAGCATAAACATGATCATTTCAGGAGCTATTAAAAGAAATCAAAATGGATTTTGCATGCGTTTTTTTTGAGAAAGCAGCGTCTTTTAAAGAAAATCGACGCCGGCGAACCAATTCGTCCCGATTATTTGATCAACTCACACGAATAAAAGGCCTTTACCACCATGGTTTTACTGCGGTTTGAAGCTGTTGTGAAGTTTTTAGCAAACGATTGAAATCTGGGGAAATTCAATATCAGCCTATGGCATTTGAGGGTTTTTTCGGGCTATTGCTGAATTCCAAAGAGTATACATCGAATTTGCGTATATTTACGAAAAGCGATACGCATGAATGAACGATTAATTTATACTAAACCTTTAAGCGCAATGAACAGAGATAGTTTTTCTTTTCTCGGAAAGCTGTTCCTGCCAGTTCTCATTTTGTTGTTTGCGGGTCAGTTGGCCTACGCTCAACAGATGATTACAGGAACAGTGACTGATTCCAAAAGTGGCGAAACCTTGATTGGTGCCACGGTCATGCTGAAATCTGATGCTACCGTTGGCACCATAACCGATGCCTATGGAAAATATGCATTGAATGCAGCACAAGGCCAGATTCTTGTATATTCCTATATCGGGTATTATGCCCAGGAACTAACTGTGGGAGCCTCAAGAACCATGAATGTCGGGCTGACACCTGCCACCGAAGCGATTGCAGGTGTGGTAGTAATCGGTTACGGTACACAAAAGAAGAAAGATGCAACCGGCTCCTTAACGGCTGTGAGCTCTAAGGATTTTAACCGTGGTACCATTGTCTCACCCCAGGAACTTCTGATGGGTAAGGCTTCCGGGGTTCAGATTACCAGTGGTGGTGGAGCGCCTGGTTCCGGTGCGACCATCCGGATCCGTGGTGGTTCGTCGATGTCAGCCAGTAATTCCCCTCTTATTGTGATAGATGGGATTCCTCTCGACGGCGGCGGTGTGGATGGAATGAGAAACCCGCTAAATACGATTAATCCTAATGATATTGAATCATTTACCATTTTAAAGGATGCCTCCGCAACGGCCATTTACGGTAACCGCGCTTCCAACGGTGTGATCATTATTACTACCAAAAAAGGAACGGTCGGCAGTAAGCTGAAAATCACCTACGACGGAAAAGCGTCCCTATTTACGGTTCCGAACCAGGTTCCTGTTCTCGGGGCGGATCAATACCGGACCATTTATAATGAACAGTATGCCGATAATCCAAAAGCATTGGGGATTCTGGGTGCCGCTAATACGGACTGGCAGAAAGTTATTCTTGGCTCCTCGTTCGGTCATGATCATAACCTGAGTGCCATGGGTGCAGTTAAAAACCTGCCTTACCGCGTTTCCGCGGGTTATTCCAATTTGAATGGTATTCTGAAAACTTCATCAATGGAACGGTATACCGGATCCATTGCCCTGAACCCGACATTCTTTGACAATCACCTAAAAATCAATGTGAATGCAAAAGGAATGAGGGAAAATAACCGCTTCGCAAGTACCGGGGCAATAGGAAGTGCAATCGGTTTCGACCCGACACAACCGGTTTACAGCGGAAATTCAAATTACGGTGGGTATTACGAATGGTTACAGACCAATGGAAATCCTATTAATATTGCTACGAACAACCCGCTCGGAATGCTCGAATTGCGACAGGACCTATCCAATGTGAACCGTTTGCTTGGAAATATTCAGGCCGATTATAAGTTCCATTTCTTACCGGATCTTCGGGCTAACCTGAACCTGGCCACCGACCGCTCAGGCAGCAACGGAACCATCAATGTTCCTGATTTTGCCCGGTCAAGCTGGGCCATCAATGGTGACGGCAAATCGATCGGAGGAACTTATGGAGTGTATTCCCAGAAGAAGCAAAATGACCTTTTGGATTTTTACCTCAACTATGTAAAAGAATTCGGGGTTAATAAGCTGGATGTAATGGGTGGATATTCCTGGCAGCATTTCTGGAGGACAAACAGTTATTGGGGAACCAATGCCGCACAGACCAAGTTGTTTACAAACACCGATTATACAACCGAAAGTTATCTGATCTCCTTCTTTGGTCGTCTGAATTATGCCCTCCTGGATAAGTACCTGTTAACCCTGACTGTCAGGGATGACGGATCATCGAGATTCTCCAAGAATAATCGCTGGGGTTTATTCCCTTCCGCAGCTGTAGCCTGGAAAATTAAGGAAGAGAGTTTCCTTAAGGATGTGAAGGTTGTATCGGACCTGAAACTCCGTATCGGTTATGGTGTAACCGGTCAGCAGGACATTACCTCGGGTGATTATCCTTACCTGGCCCGCTATACTTTCGGGGAACCGACTGCCGCCTATCAGTTCGGCAATGTGTGGATCAACACCCTTCGCCCGGAAGGTTACGATGCCAATCTGAAGTGGGAAGAAACCACTACCTATAATATCGGTTTGGATTACGGATTCTTTAACGACCGGCTCACAGGATCCCTGGAATTGTATTCCCGGGCCACCAAAGACCTCATCAATACCATTCCGGTTCCGGCTGGAACCAATCTTACCAACCAGATTCTGACCAATGTCGGTGACCTGACCAATAAGGGAGTTGAGTTTTCAATATTGGGCCGGATCATCTCTACGGAAGACATGGCTTGGGAAGTGGGTTATAACGTGTCATTAAACCAGAATAAGATTACCCGCCTGACCGCAACCGACGATCCAAATTACAAGGGAGTATTTGTCGGATTCATCGGTGGTGGAGTAGGGAACACTATTCAGATTCACTCGGTTGGATATCCGGTATCTTCCTATTATGTATATGAGCAAGTTTACGATAAATTGGGAAAACCAATCGAAGGGTTGTATGTCGACCGTAATGGGGATGGTAAAATTACCGAACTTGATAAGTATCAGTTCCATAAGCCTGCCCCGGATGTGTTTATGGGAATCAACTCCAAGTTTTCCTATAAAAACTGGGATTTATCCTTTTCCGGCAGGGTGAGCCTGGGAAATTATGTGTACAACAATCTTAATTCCGGGAACGGTGTTTCTGCCTACATGTACAACTCAGTGGGTTATGCAACAAACGTAGTGGAGGATGCCGTATATACCGGATGGTCCAATCCAAAGTACTGGTCGGATTATTACATTGAGGATGCTTCTTTCTTCCGCATGGATAATATCAATTTGGGCTACCAGTTTGAAAAACTGGCTTCATCCAAAATGAACCTGTACCTGTCACTCACCGTCCAGAATGCTTTCGTGATTACCAAGTATAAAGGCCTGGATCCCGAAGTATTCAATGGAATTGATAATAACATCTATCCACGTCCGCGGGTATTCCTCCTGGGCCTGAAATTAGACTTTTAATCATAACTAATTGGAATTTAAGATTATGAAAAAACTTTCAATATATTCATTCCTGGTGGTATCGATCGTTTTCGGATTCGCATCCTGTATCAAGGATCTGGATACCATACCGCTGGATAAACAGGAGGTGACGTCGGCCACGGTATACGAGACC
>JBBQOG010000148.1:0-7929 GCA_038330665.1 Bacteroidales bacterium | reverse complement strand
ACTGTTTATTGTCGTTTCCTGCCAGCCCAAAAAAACCAGTGAGCAGAAATCCGCAGTCGTCAAATCCGAAACCGCTGCAGAAGTGATAACGAAGGAAAAAATTCGTGACATCAGGAAAGGCCTACCACCTGTCAAGGAAGTGGTTAACCTGATCAACACTTCCGGTGCACCCTATCTGGCCGGTATGACCGTTGAAGATATGGATCCCGGAACGCTCCTGACCCGCACCGAAAAGGCGAAGGCCATGGGGTATGTGTCGTTCGACCTGTTATACACGAAAACCTATAATCAGCTGGAATCTTTCAATAAGCTGTTAACCCTTTATGAAACTCTGGCCAAAGAACTTGGTTTCGAGGAACTGATGCAATCGATGAAGCAGTTCAAAACCGACTACGAACAGAAAAAGGGGAACAAGGCGGAGGTCGATGCGCTGGTCGACGATATGCTGGTTAAGGTAAGGAAGCTTATGTACAATGCCGGTTCGGCCAAGGACCTGTCGATGGTTTTTGTGGGTTCGGTGGCTAAGTCGCTCAATATCATTTCCTATCAGATCCTCTTCGCACCCCAGAGCAAGGATGGTCTGATGGCCGTTCTGCAGCAGCAAAAAACGGCGGTGGATGGTGTCTGCCAGGTGTTGGCTGGAACTCCGGGAGATTCCGACCTGGCCAGATATCTCGAAATGCTCACCCCTTTGAATAAGATTTTCCAGTCGACGGAACCCTTCAACAACCTGACGATCGAACAGATCAACAAACTGTCGGAAGCGATCATTAAGTAATTCCCAATCGGTTCGGTCCATGAATGAATCGACTCTTAATGCCCTGATAAACCTGTTTGCTGTATTTAGCATCAAGGGGCAGCAGGATTCAGGCAAAGCACGGAAATCTCTTGAGGAGTATCTGGTCGACCAGCTCGGAATCAGGAATCCGTCGGAGTACCTAGATCTTTTTGCTGAACTGCATGACCTGTACAGCAGCGGCACAATCGTCCTCGACGAAGAGAATACCGTCAATATTGTCACCAAGGTCTGCAACCAGTTAAAGCGCAGGATCCATCATGCCGAACAACTGATGGTCTTTCTGCATTTCCTGGAATTGGCCGGGCGTGAGGGCAAGTTGGCAGGGCATGAACTGTATGACCTGGTGGCGGGGATTTTCGAGGTTAACGCACAGGATTACTCGGCTTTCAAGATTTTCATTTTCTGCGAAAATCCCAGGGAGATCGATTCACCCGGCTTCATGCTGATCAACCGGGAAGCCAAAGCACTCACTGGTCAGGCCGATCACCTCTGTAAGGAAAACCTGAACGGCGACCTGCTGGTATACCACATTACCGAAACCGGACAGTTCATCTTTAAGTATTTCGGAACCGACCGCCTCCAGCTTGAGGGGGCCAACATCAACCGGAGTCAGTTCTACATTTTTACCAATGGCAGCATCATCAGGGGGAACCTGAATACCAACATTTACTATACGGAAGTTTCGGCCGCCTTTTTCAATGTCAACCTGGGCGAGCCGGTGATCTTTATCAGCAACGAGGCTGAATACCGATTCCCGAACAGCCGGAATGGCATACACCGGTTCTCCTTTTCGGAGCCGTCCGGACAGCTGATCGCGGTGATGGGTGGCAGCGGAGTGGGAAAATCCACTTTACTGAACGTGCTCAATGGCAACCTGCCCCTTAACGAAGGCTCCATTACCATCAACGGTATCGATATCCACAGGGAGTTTGAAAAAACAGAAGGACTGATCGGATTCATTCCGCAGGATGACCTGGTTTTCGAGGAGCTGACGGTTTTCCAGAATGTATGGTACAACGCGCTCCTTTGTCTCGACAATCTGTCGGTCGAACAGATCAGGTTGCGGATCGACAAATTGCTGCAGGACCTGGGTCTTTCGGAGGCGCGCGACCTGGTGGTTGGGAACCCGTTAAAGAAGGTGCTCAGCGGCGGCCAGCGGAAGCGGCTGAACGTGGCACTGGAGCTGATTCGTGAGCCTGCCATCCTGTTTGTCGACGAGCCCACCTCCGGGCTCTCCTCGCGCGATTCAGAAAAAATCATGGTGTTGTTCAAGCAGCTCGCCCAGCAGGGCAAACTGATCATTGTGAATATCCATCAGCCATCCTCCTTCATTTACAGGCTGTTCGACAAGCTCTGGATCTTCGACAAAGGCGGATATCCCATCTATGCAGGGAATCCACTGGATGCCATTGCCTATTTCAAGAAGCTCGACCGGCACATTGATGCCGACGTGTGCGAATGCAGCGCCTGTGGCAACGTGAATCCGGAACAGGTTCTGGAGATCATCGAAACCCGTAAGTTCGACGATTCCGGAAGGCTTACCTCCGACCGGAAATTCACACCGGAGGAGCTCAATAAACTGTATGAGGAAGACATTCAGCAACATACTGTCCTGAATATACCCGCCGGAAAGAGCATCCCGCCGAGCAACTTCTTCAAACCCAACCCATGGAAACAGTTCCGCATCTTTTTCTCCCGCAACGTCAGTGCCAAGTTCTCGAACTCACAGTACATCATCATCAACACCCTTCAGGCTCCGCTGCTGGCGCTCGTGGTAGCCTTCCTCACCCGCTACTCAACCGAAGCCGGATACCTGTTTGGTCTGAACAAGAATCTTCCATCGTTCATCTTTATGGCCATCATTGTCATGCTGTTCCAGGGGATGAGCCTGAGTGCAGAAGAGATCATCCGCGACCGCAAAATCCTTCAGCGTGAAGCCTTCCTGCGGCTGAGCCGGCTCAGCTACCTGAATTCCAAGATCCTTTTCCTTTTCTCGGTATCCTTTGTCCAGTCGTTCCTCTTCACCCTGATCAGCACCCTGGTTCTCCAGATCGAAGGACTCTTCATCCAATACTGGCTTATCCTCTTCCTCACGGCAGCATTCGCCAACATGGCGGGGCTCAACATCTCCTCGGGACTAAACAGCGTGGTAACCATCTACATCACAATACCTATGCTGATTATTCCGCAGATCCTGCTTTGCGGACTCATCGTCAGGTTCGATGATCTTAAGGGCAGGAATGCAACCAACAACGATGTTCCGGTGATCGGTGACCTGATGGTCTCGCGGTGGGGTTTCGAGGCACTTACGGTTGAAGAATACCGGCAGAACCGATATAACGTGCATTATTACGACGTCGACCGGGAGATGTCGGGATATTTTATCAAAGGCGAACTCTACATTTCCAAACTCTCCAATCTGATCACCGGCGTAGCGGTAGATCAGAAAATGAACAAAAAAAATCCCGATCGCAAAACAATCCGGACCATTTACAATGGACTGAAGGAACTCGACCGCGACAGTTTGATACCGCCGTTCGCAGATTATGGCAGCATAAACCTGGAAGCATACTCGCAAAAGGTGGGTGACAGCATCATCGCTCACATCGAAAGGCTCAGGCCCCTCTACAAATCCCTCTACCGCCAGGCCGAGGAACGCAAGGACCTCATAACAGCCGGCCTGGTCAAAGAAATGGGGCAGGAAAAGCTGATCGATCTCAAGGAGCGGCAGCAGAACAACGCACTGGCCAATATCCTGACCAACCAGAATGTCGACAATACGATTGTTCGCGGGGGCGAAAAGCTTCTCGTGAAGGTGGCTCCGATATTCCGTATGCCTGAAAGCCTTTACGGACGCGCCCATTTCTTTGCCCCGGAAAAGCGACTGGGAAACCTGACGATCAGTACGTTCTACTTCAATTCCGGCGTGATTTTTCTGATGATCCTTGTCCTGTATCTTGCGCTTTACTACGACTGGCTGAAAAAGGTTGTTAATGTCAAAATCAGGTTGCCACGACGAAGGTGAATTCCCATTTAAAACATGGCTCCCTGATCCCGCCTGCGTTGTATTTTATCTGCATACTTAATCGGAATATGGGAATCATGTAACATTATACAAAAATGATGTAACATATTTATTGCGATCTGCAGCTATTTTTCCAATCAATAAATATCGAACAAATGAATACAAAAAGGGTTCTGATTGGATCATTATTGCTGTTGGTTCTGTTCCTGGTTACTTCCTGTGCGCCCGTCGGCATGTCAGGGGAAAAATACGGGCTGATTTATGGTGTTTTTCACGGTTTCATTGCGCCTTTCACCTGGATTGCTAAACTACTGGGGGCACATGTTGGCGTGTATGCTTTAAATAATACCGGTCCCTTATACTGGGTAGGATTTGGTCTGGGCCTCTTTGCACTTCTTGGCGGCGGTGGCGGCGGTTATGCAAGAAGAAGGGGAAGATGGTAGGCATTCCAGCCTGAGGTTAACCTCAAAAACAGGAGGGTACAACTGTCACAGAAATCTTCTGACCGAAGTTCCAATGGCCAGAAAAGCGAATCCGGCCAATAAAAACCAAAACAATAAAATTAAAGGGTTTAACCTTTTAAGCCTTACACAATTTCTGAAAGAAATTACATCATTCACAGTTTTGTCCGTTGCATCCGCCTAAAATGAAAAAGGCATAAAATGTGTGAATCATGTAAGTCAAACACAAAATTATATAACACTTCAGGTAGCAGGAATTCGGACTTTTGTATGGTAAAAAACAAAAATCTACTAAAATGCATAACAAGAGAAAAGTAATGGCTTGGCTAACGATGCTTCCGGTAATAATTTTGCTCGTGGCCGGTGGATGTAAAAAGGACGAACCTGCCCGGTTTACCACATATGATCTGACTGTAAAAGACGTACTTGGCGTAAGCGGTACCGTTACCTTTACCGAAAGCGGTAAGGCCGCAGCGATCATCGAAATCGTGCTGGCTAATGCTCCTTCCGGAACCCATCCGGCAAACCTGTATTCCAATTCGGCAGTTGAAGGTGGTAATGTGATGATCGCATTAAATCCTGTTGACGGAGCTGGAAAAAGCTCCACGACTGTAACTGAAATGACTTATAATCAGTTGATTGAATATAATGGATTTATCAAAGTTCTTAAAAGTAGTGCGGAAACGAATGTCATTCTGGCACAGGGTGATATCGGTGGTAATGTATTAACGACGATTAATAAATCCTATACACTGAATATAGTAGGTTCATTTGGTGTGTCAGGTAAGGCATTGTTTCAAAAAAGGGTAAACGGCAATACCTTGGTAACCTTGGAGCTAACCGGAGTTCTTGCAGATGAAGTATATCCGGCCTCAATCAATCTGGGTTCAGTGGCCTCAGTGGGTGGCGGGCCTGTGGTGAAGTTATTGAATCCTGTGGATGGAAATACCGGCCATAGCTATACCAACATAAACAAACTGGATAGTGGGCTTGCCATCACTTTTGACAATTGGTTGGTATACGATGGGTACATCAATATATATCAGCGGTCGGTTAGTCTCGGTAATGTGATTTGCCAGGGTGATATTGGCTCGAATGTGATCGGAATATAGCCGGCCGATCACAGCCTGATTGAAATGATAAGTTTGCATGTATCTGAAAATAAACAGGTATGAATTTATTATATGAAGTGCCAGGCTGGAACGGGTGGGTAATTTTACTCCTGGTTACGTTTGCGTTGATTGCCTTTAATGAGTTTGGAAGAACGACGAAGTGGGGTGGAATTCTGCTTTTTATGATCGTGCCGATTATCCTTACTGTTTTTGTCTGGCCCAAAACGGCCGCCCAGGGAAATGAATACGGCACCGGTACCTGGTTTAATTGGGTCAAGACTTATTCGGCACTGGCAGGTGTGATTGGTTTTATGGCGATCAGGTATATTCCCTCCTTAGCCAAAAAAAGATGGGTGCTGGTTTTCCCTGCAGCCATTCTGGCGATCAACATTCTTGAGGCTTGTATCCGGGACTTTCAAGTGTACAGTTTTGGTCTTTGGGAGGGCGGATATGTGGATAATCTCTGGACTATTTCAGGCCCCTGGAATATCATGAACGGGATTGCAGGGATACTTAATATTTTGGCCATTTGCGGTTGGTTCGGCATTGTCATTTCAAAAAGCAAATCAAAAGATATGATCTGGCCGGATATGATTTGGGCCTGGATCATCGCGTATGATTTATGGAACTTTGCTTATACCTATAACTGCATAGCCGACCACTCGTTTTACTGTGGAGTGGCACTGCTTCTTTCCTGCACCATTCCGGCCTTCTTTATCGTAAAAGGAGCCTGGCTTCAGCACAGGGCCTCAACTTTGGCACTTTGGATCATGTTTGTAATGACGGTACCACAGTTTGCTGACAAAATTGCCCCCGTACCTACCACTCACAATCCTAAGGCTTTCTTTGTGGTAAGTTTGGTTGCACTACTGGCAAATGTGTCACTCATGGTATACCAGATTATTCGAATGAAAAGGAAACAAGCGAATCCGCTCAGGGATGAAATCTATGCGGAAACCGCTACCTATCAAAACATTCTTGCTGAGAATGTATAGGTTCCCTCTCCCTTTTTATTTTCAAGAATTGATTTAGCTTTATTGCAAACCGCCCGGGTCCGGGATGGCCAATTTCAACAGCTTCGATCGCTTTTCCGTGGGAATCAAATACCCCTATGGTTGCATGCATATACCGAATATAATAAGAAAAGAGATTCAGCTGATAGATATAAACAGATCAACGGGGCTAGGAAAAAAAGGCAAAAGGCAGAGAGCCTTCTGCCCTCTGCCTTTTTTCAGAGCCCCTTGAAGGGGAATCCGTTTATCGATTCAGGGTTTTCTAGAACATATAACCCAGCGAAAGGCCATAGCCTGTATTTCTGAATTCGGATTTATTGGAAGAGAGCGTGTTATCGGCGTTTATTTTTGCCAATCCCAACTGGGTATTCACCTGGACAGAAAGCCCGAACTTAAATTCATAACCGAAGAAAAGGTTTCCGCCGTAATCAAGGGCTTTGAAATATTTCCAGTCAAACGGATTTAGGCTGGTGTACTCCTTGGTGTATTCAATTTTTTCTTCCGTGGAGGAGCCTCCAATTGTATAGGTGGCTTTGCCGCCAATCCCATACGCCAGGTAAGGTCCGAACCCAAGTAAAAAGTGTCCGTTCCCCAGAACCGGCTTATACAGAAAACTCAACGGCAGTTCAATATAGGCAAGGTTATACTCAACCGACATGTCCAGTCCCAGGAAACTGGATTCTGACTTTGCACCTTTTGTGGTGTAAAGTAAGCCGGACTGGAGATAGAAATCGGGAGCCACCGGTATTTCGACCACTATACCTGCGTTAAAGCGCGGAACCATGCCAAGCTTGAGCGCGTCACCGGAAAGATCTTTTCCGTTTATGGTCTGTAAATCGACTCCACCTCTCAAACCGAAGGAGATGCCGTTGTTTTGTGCATTCGCGAAAAGCCCCGACAATAAAAGGGCTCCTGCAAGAATCAATGTTTTGCTTTTCATAAGACAAAATTTTCGAATAAATATTTCAACTATCTGTTAGTATAATTATTGCTTTGCTTCACTTTTCATTTTTTCATTTGCTGTAATGGCAAATTCCACCCGGCGGTTCTGAGCACGGCCATTCTCTGTATCGTTGCTGTATTTTGGCTGTTCTTCGCCGTATCCGATGGTGGTAAGTCGTTTCGAAGCAATATTCTCGCTGATAAGGAAGTTTGAAACTGCTTTGGCTCTTCGCTTCGACAGCGACTGGTTGTATTGGGTGGTACCCTTGCTGTCGGTATGCCCGTGAATTTCAATATCGGTATCAGGATACTTGTTCAGGATAAGTACCAGCTTGTCAAGGTTATCTCTGGCCTGGGCTTTAAGGTCATTCTGGTCGAATCCAAACAGTACATCGCTGGTGAATTCAACTACAATACCTTCACCTACACGTTCCACCGATACTCCGGGGACTTCTTTTTTAATTTCGGCAGCCTGTTTATCCATTTGGTTGCCAATGATGGCTCCTGTTACCCCGCCCACGGTAGCGCCAATGACGGCACCCATGGCGGTGTTTCCCGATGCACGTCCGATAACGGC
>JBBQOG010000147.1:0-7969 GCA_038330665.1 Bacteroidales bacterium | reverse complement strand
TATTTCCACAAGGCCCCGAATGCCGAAGCTTTTCATAAAGAAACCATACGAAAACTGTCGAAACTTCATCTATATGATTGCCTGAGGGCGAACAAATCCTTATCCGCCTGGGGTGTAGAAGGACGCGTTCCGTTTCTGGACAAGGAGTTTCTGGACGTAGCCATGCGCATCAACCCAAGCGACAAAATGATCGGCAATGGCCGCATCGAAAAGTGGGTGGTCCGGAAAGCCTTCGAATCCTATCTTCCTAAAGAGATCGTCTGGCGCCAGAAAGAACAGTTTTCAGATGGTGTGGGATACAGCTGGATTGATACCCTAAAAAAGGTTGCATCCGAACGGATTTCTGATGAACAGATGGCCTCTGCAGCCTTTCGGTTCCATGTGAATCCACCATTATCCAAAGAAGAATATGTGTACAGGGAGATTTTTGAAGAACATTTCCCGTCCGATCAGGCAGCTGCCTGCGTTCCGTCAGTACCCTCCATAGCCTGCAGCACGGCGGAAGCACTGGAATGGGACGCAAGCTTCAAGGGCAATGCCGATCCCAGCGGGCGCGCCGTATCGGCGGTCCATGTGAACGGATCCGTATAACCAGGCATATATCTTTTCCAATGGTATTAGTGGTAAATAATTTACTAATTTACATGCGTCGTAAATCGGCGCCAAGGAAGGAATGGGAAAAGATTCACATACGGATGACCACGCGCTTTCCAGCTTTATGTCTCAGCAGGGGCTACTGAAGACCATTATCGATTATATTCCTGATCAGATTTACATCAAGGATACCGAGAGCCGTTTTGTTCTCTGTAACCCGGCAGTAATCGTCAATACCGGAACCAGTAATACCGAGGAAATGACCGGGTTGAGTGATTTTGACTTTTTCCCGCAGGAGGACGCCCTAAAGTACTTTGAAGATGAACAGGCATTGATGAAATCGGGTAAGCCGCTGATCAACCATGAGGAAACCATTGTAAATAAAAAAACCGGCGAGGTACGCTGGAACCTGACCACCAAGATTCCTTTAAAAGATAAGGATGGCAATTTATTAGGATTAATCGGCATCAACAGGGATATCACGGAACTGAAGCGGGCTCAGGAAGAATCCTTATTCATCAATCAGCAATTGAAGGAGCTCAATGCCACGAAAGACAAATTCTTTTCGATTATCGCCCACGACCTGAAAAATCCATTCAACCAAATCTTAGGTTTTAGCGATTTATTACAGGGGAGTGCAAAAGACAAGGATACGGCAACTGTTGAATATTATGCCGGGATCATCCATTCTTCGGCCCATCACACACATGAATTGCTGGAAAACCTCCTTGAATGGGCGAATAGCCAAAGAGGCAAAATGCCATTCAATCCAAAACCGTTTTTACTCAATCATCTGGTCGCAGAGGAAATAGAAGTCATCAGGATTCAAACCACTAAGAAGAACATCGTTCTGACCAATCGTGTTCGGGATGAAATGGTCATTACTGCAGATGAAAACATGATTGGCACCTGCATCCGGAACCTGTTAACTAATGCAATAAAATTCACACCGAAAAATGGCAAGGTTCAGATTGACGCTAAAGTGCTCGATTCCGCCATTGAAATTTCAGTTAAGGATAATGGCATCGGCATGAAACGCGAATCCGTCGAGAACCTGTTTAAAATTGAAACGAGTTTTACCACACAGGGAACTGACAATGAAAAGGGCACCGGACTCGGACTGATCCTTTGCAGGGAATTTGTTGAAAAACATGATGGCCAAATCAGGGTCAGGAGCGAGTTGGGCAAAGGCAGTGAATTCATTATCAGCCTTAAGAAACATAGCGAATAAGTGAAGCCAGACAGCCCAAATTCCGTTAAGGAATTTATTGATGTACTGCTCTTGGGAGCCAATTACGGAGATGCCCACCTCATAGGTGAACTGCTCTCAGAAGATAAACGGAATACCTATGAGCTTACCTGTCTCAACCCAATCGATCCCTCAACGATTGAAACAAGCAAAAATCCCTTTGACATTATTATCACCCTCATGCTGGAAGGTTCTAATGATGATTTCAGTAATTTTCAGATTTTGCGAAGAGCCTTTTCTGACACGCCAATAATCGTTCTGACAGGTTCCAGGGATCCCACGCTGGGTGAAACAGCGATCCGGAATGGGGCCGATGACTTTATCGAAAAAGTAAAAATCAGCGGTGCGAGTTTGATTAAATCGATTCAATATGCGCGAGTCAGAAATCAATATCGCGAGAACCTGAAAAAGAGTGAACAACGATTTGAAGTCCTGATCGAGAAAAATTCGGACGGTATCATCGTGGTAAACAAAGCAGGAATTGTTCGCTATCTGAATCCGGCGGCAGAAAACCTCCTGGGCCTTACGAAAGATGACATGCTGGGCCAACTGTTTGACTTTCCGGTTGCCGGGGAAAATTCAACAGAAGTTACGATAGTGAGAAAAGGCGCCGCCGGGATTGCTGTTGACATGAGGATTGTGGAAACAGTATGGGCGGATGAATGTGTTTTTATTTGTTCCCTGCGTGATATTTCGGAACGGAAAAAGGCGGAAAAAGCTGTTCTCCAGGCCTCGGAAAACTGGAATAAAACATTCCATAGCATGTACAACGGAATAGCCCTGTTGGACATTGACCAGAAAATCATCCAAAGCAACAGGGCATTCCAGGACTTCGTAAATTCCGGAGAAGAAAATCTTTACAATCAACATTGTTACCATTTTGTGCATGGAACCGATTGTCCCGTTGACGAGTGCCCATTCGAAAGCATGAAGGGCAGCAAAAGCAGGGAGAGCAGGGAAATGACAATTAATGGAAAGTTTTGTGAGGTTATTGTGGATCCCATTCTGGACGAAGATGGCGAAATTTCCGGAGCGGTCCACATTATTAACGATGTCACTCGTCGTAAATACGATGAGAATGTCAACCAGATCCTTCATGACATTGCAAAATCTTCTCCAAGCATCCACACCATCGAAGACCTCCTGATTGTCGTTCGAAAAAAGCTAAGCGAGATCATCGATACAACTAATTTTCTCGTTGCCCTGTACGATCCTCAAACTGATGTGCTCAAAAGAGTAAAATCGGAGGATGATAGGGATCATTTTATTGAATGGAAATCCCTGAACTCGCTCTCCGGACATGTGATTACCACCTGTCAAACCTTATTGATCACCAATAGAGACGAATGTTCCCGCCTGATGGAGGAAAACCGGATAGAATTGAACGGACCTCAGCCTGCCTCCTGGGTAGGAGTTCCTATCATTTATAATAAAAAGGCACTTGGAGTGGTGACAGTTAAGAGTTATACCCATGAAAATGCCTTTAACCAGTCTGATGCAAGGCTGTTGGAGATCATCGCGAGGGAATTGGCCATTGTCATGGAGCGATCTAACATGATAAAGGACCTCGTGACTGCCAAAGAGAAAGCTGAAGAGAGCGACCGGTTGAAATCTGCCTTCCTTGCCAATATGAGCCACGAAATCAGGACCCCAATGAATGGGATACTCGGTTTTACAGAGTTGCTGAAAGATCCGGACCTGACGGGCGAAGAGCAGGAAAAATATATCGGGATCATTGAAAAAAGTGGTGACCGGTTGATCAACGTGATTGATGATATCGTCAGTCTTTCAAAAATTGAATCCGGGCAGATGCCGGTCATTTTTTCCGAAATTCGTTTAAACGAACAAATCGACCAACTTTTTAAGAAATTCAGGCCCCAGGCAGAATCTAAAAATATCCGTTTTCTGGTTACGAAAAAACTGCAAGCCAACGACAATATATTGGTAACCGACACGGCTAAAGTGATGGCCATTTTAACCAGCCTGTTGAAAAACGCAATCAAATTTACCTTTAAGGGTTCGATTGAACTTGGAATGGGGAAGAAAGAGCATTTCATGGAGTTTTTTGTAAAAGATACCGGAATCGGCATTCCTCCCGAACACCGGCCAATTATTTTTGAAAGGTTCAGGCAGGTGGACCAGTCCAATACGCGAAAATTTGAAGGTGCGGGGCTGGGATTAGCCATAGCCAAGGGGTACGTAGAAATGCTGGGTGGAAAAATCTGGGTGGAGAGCGAACCCGGAGAAGGATCCACATTCTATTTTACCATTCCCTATTCGGGCCGCATTTTGAATGTTGAGACCACAGGGGGCGGTGACCCGCAAAAGAATTAGAAACAGAGGTACCTAATCTGCTCAACCGCAATTTTACCGCCACACGGAAATGCCAGTAGTGGGCATCTGATATGACCTATGTCAGAACCAAAACCGGCTGGCTTCAGAACAGTCCGATAACCCAAAAGCTTATTTTTCATTTCGATCATGGAGTTCAGTATGCCTGTGAAGTATTTACGAATATCCTGATAAATAACGTGTTAGTCGAAAGAAGTATAAGCAGAAAAGGCAATTATTGGAATAAATCGTTGGCAGAAGGCTTTTTTAAAACCATTCGTATCGAAGGGATCTATAATTTCGAGTACGCCAATCACCGCGAAGCCACGCTTTCCATTTTTGACTGGATCGAAAGTTGGTACAACCGGAACAGACGACATTCAGCGTTGGGTTATAAAACAATCGAAGAATTTGAGAAAATAAATAGTAATTTTAACCATTCAGCCTAACCAAATTTAACTTACCGTCCCTATTCTTGTGGCAGATCCAGTGCAAAATAAAATGGAAATCACCATTCCGTATCAGATTGAATTTTCCGGTGTGATCGCGTCATTTATTGAAGAAACCGGAATTTGTTATGGTGCCGACCCGGCAGAAAAATTGCGATTAAGGCTTTTGGGAGAAGAGGCATTTTCCTTTATCATAGCTGGTATACCAGATCAGGATTTCTCTGAAGCTTTCCGGATAAGTTGTACGGAGATGGATGACGGACTGGTTATGCAATTTTCCAACCACGGCAGGCCGATGGACGTTAGGGAAATCCATGATTTTTCGGTGGAGGATGCAGAAGGAACGGCTGAAGGACTCTCCTTAAAGTTGTTAAGAACCTTCAGCGATAAACTATCCTTCACGAATCTGGGTCGTGATGGTTGGGAGCTTCTGGTTCATTTCAAAATCAAAAACTTCAGGAAGATTATCGGAGAAAACAGGACAATAAGATCAACAGTCGAACCTGAATCGATAGCCGATTACCAAATCAGGCGATCGACTGATGCGGATGTCCCTGGAATCATCAATCTGGTATACAACACTTATCGTTATTCGTATGCCAAATCATTCGCATACAATCCGGAACTTTTCCGTGAAGCCATCTTGTCTGGCAAATTAATTTCCCTCGTTGTAGCTACCGGTTCGGGGAAGATTATTGGTCACAATGCCATCATTTTAGAAAGTGAAGAACTTGGTGAAGCCGGCATGGCCATGGTTGATCCGGAATACAGAAGATCCCGGGCTTTTATCCAGCTCGCGAGAGCCACACGCGAGGAGGTTATCCGGCAATACCCCAAAATCGTTGTTTTCATCAAAGCTGTTACCTCACATAAGTCAAGCCAGGCTTTTATGTCAGGATTCACCCCCTGCCTGCTTGAATTATCGGTTTATAAACACGCATCCTTCGTGGGAATGCAGGGAGAATTTAATCCCCGTGAGAGCCTGATATATGGATTTACCTCGTTTTTCGGCATACTTCAGCCAAAAACCGTCTTTCTGCCCGAAGAGCATTTTGAAATGGCCAGTTCTCTCTTTGGGGAGGCAGGTAAGGAATTATCATTTGATACGAACTCCTCTGATCCTGAAACCATTGAGAGTATTTTAAATGTTAAAAAAGATACCGAATCTTGCCGGGCAATTCTTTCGTTGGCCATTTCAGGACAGGATCTGGGGCCGGTAATACGTAAGCTGACCCGCGAATTGCAACAGGATGGTATGGTGACCTTGCATGCAATAATTCCCACCCATTGCAACCAATCAAAACAACTCGACAAAATTCTTGAAGGGAACGGATACTTTTTTAGCGGGATAAAACCCAATGCTGCAGGAAATTGGGATATCATTTACACCAATCTGCTCCATCAGAAATTCGATTTCGACCGGATCCATCTCTTCAGTTCCAGGGCTACCGAATTGTGCGAATACATCAAGGCTTTATACTTTCAGATCCAATAATAAATGCAACCTAATAGCTCTGAGACAAATCCAAAAGAGACCCTTTCATTAATTGAAACAATGAAATCGATTGGTCTGATGGAATTCCACCAAATGGCTCAGGAGTGTTATGAATCTCCAGAGCAATATCAGAAAATGGTTTTACAACAGATTTTGGAATTTGGAAGGGACACTGAATTTGGCAGGAAACATCATTTTAGCGAGATTAAAAATATCGATGATTTCCGCCGCCTGGTGCCTGTTTCAGAATGGACTGATATTGAACTCTATTCTGACCGAATGGCTGCCGGGGAACCTGACCTGCTGTTCCCGGGACTTGCCAAATACTTTATTGCCTCAACCGGAACTACCGGCAACAAACCTAAATTGATTCCAGAGAGCGACCCGGGAGCTGTGGCCAGAAATGCAGTGATGAATCTGAGAATAGTGGCATTGTTTCTGCATTTTCCGGGAATCTTGCAAAAAGGGGTTGTTTTACCCTTATCCAATCCATCAAGGGGTTCAAAAACGGATGGGGGAATTCCGATCCAATTTGCTTCAGGAACAACGCTGAATCAGAGCATGGAAGGTACGAGTGGGATCAGGTTGGCATTTCCAACAGCTATTTTTGCGGTTACCGACCCGGCAACCAGGGATTACCTGCTGATGCGCTTCGCAATTCAACACGAGGATGTGGTTATGATTCTTGGGAATAATGCAGGGCGAATGAGAGAATTGGCCAATCTTGCTGACAAAAATGCAGTAAACATCCTGTCTGACATACAGAATGGGACCATAGCCGGAGCTGGAATCATCGAAGAAAGGCTGCGAATTAAAATCGAAGAGTCCATCCTTCCTGATCCTGTACGAGCATCATTACTCAGGAAGATCTTTGAACAAACGGGTCATCTTATGCCAAGGGACTATTGGCCAAGCTTGCAGCTGATGGGATTTTGGCTTGCAGCCTCGGTTGGACATTTTATCAAAGATGTCAGGCCATTGATGTCAGATTCAGCCAGATATATGGACATCGGGTACGGGGCTAGTGAGGGTAAATTCAATATTCCTTCGGAAATCGAGCAGGCAGCAGGTACCTTATCCATATTAACCGCCTTCTATGAGTTCATTCCAGAGCACGGAGGAATACCGCTCATGGCGCATCAATTAGAAGATCAAAAATGTTATGAGCTGGTCATTACCACCTGGTCAGGACTTTACCGTTATAAGCTCGCTGATGTTATTAAAGTGGAAGGCTTCACCAAAAAGACTCCCAACATTGTTTTTCAGTACAAAAGCGGAGATATTTTAAACATTGCCGATGAGAAAACCCCTGCGAGTGCGGTGAATGATTCGATCAGGTTGATGGCAAAAAAATTGGGAATTGACCCGGTACAGGTCCAGGTTTACGCAGATGAATCGGAGCGAAGGTATCTTTGCTACGTTGAGTTTTCTCCATAAACCGTTGATTTTGACTCCGTTGCACTCGCCACATTATCAGAAGATCATCTTGCATCCCAGAATACCATTTATGATCTCATCGCAAACCAGCAAAAACTCCTTAACCCACTCAGAATCATTGAAATGAAAACCGGCTGGCAGAATTCACTTTACCAGGCAAAAACGGGTACCGGGCAGAGTTCCACTCAAGTTAAGCTTCCGGTGATGATTAAGGAAAAACCGGGATCCGACTGGATCAAACAGCAACAAACACTTCAACCAGCTATGAACAAATTCATTAAAGAAAACCCTGGGTTTGGCATACTCAGTTTGCCGGAAATACTAAAAAACATTCCCGACAAGGAGTTCGTGGATGTTACATTAACCGGCTTTGATGATCCGAAGGAGGTGCAGCGGCTTGTACTGAAGCAAATC
>JBBQOG010000146.1:0-7975 GCA_038330665.1 Bacteroidales bacterium | reverse complement strand
GGTTGGTTAAAAAACACGATCCTGCCCTCGATATCTTTTGCCGGGGTATTCTTTAGCTCATCCTGACTTTTTATCTCAATCACTTTCGCGCTTAACCCGGGCTCACCTGTCCCGATGGACCATCCGAGTGCGCAGGAAGGAACGGTAACGGTCCCGAATTTAGCAGATACCACTCTCGCAATTTCCTTTTCGCCCCGCTTCCAGCTTTTCACCATTACCGGCTGCAACCATACCGAATCGAGGTCCATGCCGGTCATCAGCTGATGGGTATACTCAACCGCAGCGGCCGCAGCCGGTGTCCCGCAAATGCGCCCGGCCGTGTTCTTACAGAGCCATTCCAGGTGACGATAGGCCACATCACTACTCAGGGCTTCACCAAAAAGATTCCCGACCACTTGTCCTTCAGCCGTTTGCTGTGACTGGGCAGCCGTGCCGGAAAGCAGGCACAGGGCAAGAGCTGCGATACGAAGAAAATCTATCTTTTTCATGGATTCAATATTAGTGATTTTAACCATATCCGTTCGATTTTTTTATATTTTCACCCTTCATTAAGACTGATATATGAATGCTCACAACGCCTTTCCGGGGAACCTGATCCTTGCCATTAATCCGAGGATCCCATTTACCAACATCGGATTATTCCGGAACCAGCAACTCATTTTCCTAAAGAAGGTTAAGCACCCCGAAGCCGGGCGGAATACTTTTGCCAAATATGCCGACGAAACGGAATATCGGGCCAAACAAATTCTGAAAGAGCTTATCGACAATGAATTACCTGTCGAGGAAATTAAAATTATCATCAGCAGAGGCGGGCTGATCCGGCCCGTTCATGCCGGTGTATATAAAGTCAACGAGCTCATGATCCAAGATCTCGAAGCCGGAATTTCCGGTGAGGATGTGGTAAATCTTGGCGGGTTGATGGCCGAGCGGATCTCCAGGGAGATTCCCGGGTCAGGCGCCTATGTGGCGGATCCGGTAGTGGTGGATGAATTCGATGAAATTGCAAAAGTTTCCGGGCATCCCGAATTCGTGCGCCGCTCGATATTCCATGCGCTGGAACAGAAAGCCGTCGCGCGGAAATATGCCAAAACGGTACAAAAGAAATACGACGAGCTAAACCTGATCGTGGCCCATCTGGGAAACGGAATCACCGTGGGTGCTCACCGAAAGGGGCGCGTGATCGATGCCAACCAGGGCCTGGTGGGCGATGGCCCATTTTCCCCTTCAAGGACCGGGTCCGTTCCGGTCGGTGATCTTATCAATCTCTGCTACAGCGGGAAATACACCCGCGATGAGCTGTATAAACTAATCACAGTTGATGGGGGGTTATATGCCTACCTGGGTGTTCATGACGGCTATACGGCCGATCGCCTGGCAGGTGATGGTGATGAGAAGGCAGCCTTTTACCTGAGGGCCATGGCTTACCAGGTGGCCAAAGAGGTTGGCGCCATGTATGCTGTACTGGGCGGAGAAACGGATGCGATCCTGCTCACGGGCGGACTGGTGAACAGCCATATTTTTCTTGACGAATTACTGGGGAGGATCCGGAAAATCGCACCGGTTCATACCTTTCCTAACGAAGATGACGTGGAGTCCCTGGCATTAAACGGATATTATATTCTCCAGGGGGAAATCGCAGTTGACGATTACCATCCTGCCTAACCGCGGACCGGAATTATTCGTTTTCCCAGGATGGTTTCCTCTTTTCCAGGAAAGCCTTCATGCCCTCGATGCCTTCATCCCTGAAAAGGTCAGCGAAGTGCTCTTTTTCCAAATCCAATGCTTTCTGAAAGGGCATATCAAAGCCTTTGCGCAAGAGCACCTTGGAAGATCGTACGGCCTTTGGCCCCCGGGTAGCAATCCGCCTGGCAAGAGTCAGCGCATCTTCAATAAGTTTATCCGGTTCCGAAAGCCCCTGAATCAAACCATTCCGGTAGGCTTCAGAAGCATCCATGTTCAAACCGGAAAGCGTCCATTTCAGCGCTTCTCCCAATCCGATTAACCTCGATAAACGCTGTGTGCCTGCATACCCCGGCACGAGACCAAGATTCACCTCCGGCTGTCCGAATACAGCCTTTGTGGAGGCCAGACGGATATCACATGCCATGGAAAGCTCACAGCCACCGCCCAATGCATAACCGTTTACGGCAGCAATGACCGGAATCGGAAGATCTTCCAGCATCAGAAAGGTCTGTTGCCCCCTTTCCGAAAAACTCCGCGCACCGTCCGAATCCAGACCAGCCATTTCCGCTATATCTGCCCCGGCAGCAAAGGCCTTGCCTTCACCCGTGATCACCAGAACATCGAAAGGCTCATCGGTTATGATATAATCCAGATAATCAATAAATTCCGAAAAGAATGCAGAATTCAGTGCATTCAACGCTGACGGCCTTGAAAGCGTGAGAAGCTCCACTCTACCGAACCGCTGAGGTTTTAAAATCTGGTAATCCATAGTATTAATTAGATTTTAGGAGTTTACGTGTTTCAATCCTGTCACCGATCTTCAGCCGACAGAAATAAATGCCGGGACCTACTCTGGAGCCGATGCTGTTGGTGCCATTCCAGGAAAATTCATATTCGGCTGGAATGAACTCCCCCTCACACAAAACGGCTACCTTGGCACCCCTAATATCGAAAATTTCAGCGAGGACTTCCGACTTTTGGGGAACAATTATTCTAAACCGGGTGGTTTCGTTAAAGGGATTCGGAAAATTCTCTGACAAAAGCTGAACCGAATCCAGGTTCTGTGTCGATATCTGAACGGTCGAATAGGACATCCGGTTATTGCGGTCCACCACCCTTACCTTTATCTCATAAAGCGTATTATTGGTTTCCGGACGGCAGAACAACCATCCCGTTTCATCAAACTTGGTCTCTTTTGTATATTGATAGGGATTGAACACCAAACTATTCACCCCAACCAGTTTTTCGGTATTAAATTGCGAAACCTTCCGCAACTGCCGGTTATCCCCATAAGAAACGCCGAGGTCCTTGATCGTTCCTCCGGGGAAAAGCTTCTCGGGTTGATCGTAAATAAACCGGATCCTTCCATCGGGATGAAACTCTCCGACAATTTTTACCGGAACCCCTCCCTCATCAGTCGGCGCAACCGCCTGCCAGGTGATCGCCATCAGCGAGTCATTGGTAAAAACGGAGATGGTATTATTCTCCATGTAATAATCCAGATCCGTGCCAAATCCGGTAATTTGTTTGATCGACTGAAAAACCAGGCCCGGATCAATAGCATAGGGATAGGCATCGACTTCCTGATCAAAAAGCACTTCTGCATCCTCCGTGATGGAAAAATGATCGTACTCTTTCCCAAAGAACCGGAACTTAAAAGGCAACTCCACCCGGCTGACCGGATTTCCGGATTGGCCGTTATATAACACAGAGCCTCCCCAATCGGGTACCGCCGCTCTGGCGAATCCAATACGGTAGTCGGCCAGCAGTTCCCATATATAGGGACTTGCCGCTCCCTCCACCTCCATCTGCAAGGAAACATAATCCCCCGGTTTTGCAACCAGTTTTGGGACTTCACGGATCTTTATCCGGTTAAACCTGACCGGCCGCACCACACTCATCAACGTACGCGAATTAGAATTAACCGTCACCTGGGTCTGACTGCAAAGGGTTGAGTCCTTTGAGTTGAATTGATTATAAACCGACATCGAGTAAATCTTCCCGTCGATACCGCTCCATGCGTCTTTTTCATCGAAAATCAGAAAAATCCTGACCGGCCCGTCGGTCTCAATAAAATCAGTAAGGGGAGAGATGTCCAACCCGAGTTCAAAACGGGTGGTATCACCCCCGTCATGACTATAAAACGGTGTGGCGGTACCCTGGTAGTGGAACATCGGAAATTCCAGGATATGCTCCGGTTCAGTAGCATCAGGATCATTGGAAACACCGGCCATGATCCGCAGGCTTTTTCTGCTGCTGTGTGAAAATTCCGTGCGCAGGGTTAATATCGGCTCAACCGTTTTGGCTGTTTCCACAATGTGAACGGATTTATTCCACAATCCTCCTTGTTTGCCGTATAACCCCAGCAGATGATAGGGTACGTAAGCAAAACCGCTATCGCCCCACCCTTTTCCCCAGGTATTGGCGACGATCAGTGCCCCCTTTTCAAAATCATTCAGGTCCACCACATGATCACCATCGATATCAATAGTATTGGTGTATTCCCCATCCCCATTCCGGTCGAGCCGGATCGAATCGTTATATCCAACCACGGTTAGGGCATGGCCGACAAACGTTCCAAAGGTGGTGATATACGAAGCTCCCTCATCATAAGAATTGGAAGGCAACCGACTCAGGTTCATCCCCCCGCTGGCGATCTGAAAATTCGCCATGCCCCCGAATTTCGACCCGTCAAAATGGTCATACAGATAACGTTTCAGCACCTGCAGGTCGGCAGGGGTGCCAACCGGCAAGGACCAGTTCTTGACCACCCGGTTTTGCATGGCGCGGTAATACCGGTCGTAACCCGACATCCAGTATTTCAAATCAGAAGTATTCGGATAGTCCACCTCATTCGGCGATCCGCCCGACTTGATAATTTCCCAGCTGTCGAAATAGCTGACTCCGGTACCATAATTAGCACTGTTCAGGAAGTTCCATACAAAAAGGGGCGAATACCGGTTTTCAGGCAATCCTCCATCTGCATTTCTGATTCTGTTGAGTTCGTAAGTAAGCAGGTATCCAATTGAGCTCGACTGGTTGCAACTCCAGCCAAATTGTTCGAATATGTTGGGGAAATATTTGCTTTTCGCCAAGTTAACCTTGGCCGGCAGTTTGACTGATGATTTCAGCTGCGCCTCCTGTGCTGGAATGTACTTTGGGAAATCCCTTCCCTCAGAGTATTCCTGCCCTGTAGAAATGGCAAAATCCAGAATGAGTATAGATATGGTCAGGAGCCACCGCATATTCACAAAATTTAAGGCAAAATAGTGACATATTTCGATATATCGGCTGCAATGGTAAAATCATAAAACCCAATTGAATGAGGAATCGCTGTGGATTCGCGGATAATTACTTGTAGGGGCACTATTTTCCAACCAACAGCCGGTTGTTAATCATCCGGTTGTTGTATTGCTGGACAAATGCCCGGACCTTTTCCTCCATCCTGTTTTCAATTTCCGGAAACAAGCCGACCAGGTTATTCGAAAGAAGCAAATCCTTCTTCACATTATACAATCCGGTTTCGGTCAGCCCATTAAACAGGTAGAGGTAATCACCCATCAAAAGCTGGTAGGTATTTGTAGTATATGTAATTACAAAAGACTCCTCCGCAGGATTCAGCAGGTTCCGGCCAAACGCAAAGTAGGGTTTGTCGTAATTCAGGAACCCAAGAACCGTTGGAAGAATGTCAATCTGCTGTGCCAGATCATCGACCACCCCTTTCAGACTCCCATCAGGTTTAAAAAAGATTACCGGGACCTTGAATGCCCCAATATTGGTTTTGTATTCTAAATACGACGACTGGCTGGTATGGTCGCCGGTGATTACAAAAAGGGTATTCTTGTACCAGGGCATTTTTGATGCCGTCTGGAAAAACCTTTTCAATGCATAGTCGGTGTAACTGATACATTGCAGAATCGGGACCGGTCCCTTTTTAAACTTGCCCTTATACTTTTCAGGAACCTCAAAGGGGTGATGGGAAGAAACGGAAAATAGGGCCGTACAAAAGGGCTGCTTGAACTCATTCATTTTACCGGCAAAGAATTGAAGGAACTCCTCATCCCAGATTCCCCAGGACCCGTCGAAGTCTTTTTTATCCGGATATTCATTCATCCCATAATACTCCTGAAATCCGGCATGGCTGGCAAAAACATCGAATCCAAGCGATCCGTTGGGAGCCCCATGGAAATATGCCGTATGATAACCTTCGCTGTCCAGTATGGATGCAATACTGTTATAGTTGTTATTTGCATAGGAAGTCAGAAGAAAGGGTTCTTCCATCATGGGAATACTGGCCAGGACAGAGGGCATGGCATCTACAGATTTCCGTCCGTTACTGTATGACCGGAGGTACATTCTGCTGCTTCCGATCAGAGAATCCAGAAAGGGGGTATATCCCTGATAGGTATTGTTATCCAGATGGTGTCCGTAACTTTTTGTATATTCAGCACCAAAGCTTTCCAGGATGATAACCACTACATTCTGCTTTTCAAAAGGAGCCGTAACGACCGGATGGTGAATCGGGGTATACAAACTGTCCATCTCCGCCTCACTGGAGAAATAATTTTCTGCTTCAAAATATTGTTTGCCAATAGTCCTGAATACGGTGAAAGGCGTGTTCAATACAATATTTGCCTCGAGAGGTTCCCGGATATATTTCCCGGCGTTCGACAAGGTGATGGCCCGGCCGGCAAAGTTGAAATTACCCCGTATCCCCGCCAGCATAAGGATACCAAAGATGACCAGGAGGATATTACTACGAAGCAAAGGACTGAAATGTGACTTCCAATGATGGGGAACTTCGTTCTTCCTTGTATGAAAAGGTCCGTACAGGAAGTAAAGTGCAGCCACCATCAACATCCATATTGTCACCACATACCAATACCCGACAATAAATTTAGGAAGCAGGGCCCCAAGGTTATTCTCATTGCTGAATTCACTGAAAATCGAAGCAGTGGTCCGGCGAAAGCCAAACTGAAAATAGATAAAGTCGCTGGTATTAGCCAAAAGGGCAAGACCATTGGTAATCAAGAAAAAATACTTCATGGCCGTTTGATAGGTAAGATTATAACGGTAGGCAAACGGCAAAAGGAGCAAAAGAAAGTACAGGAAGTTGGTATAGAGGATCGCAGAGCTGTCAAAAACCAGGCCGGCACCCATCAGTTTGATCATTCCGGCAAATGAAGTGTTCGGGAAGTAGCCAATGTTGATCAGGTAGAATGACAGCCTGCAGGCCGAAAACAAGACCATCAGTATGAAAAAGCGCCAGATCAGCAACAGATAAATATTCCTATCCAGTTCAATATCAGAGAAATATTTATTTAGGAATCTAGGCACTACCACGTATTTTGAATCGATCAAAAATATTTAAAATATCCTTGTAAAACACATTTGACGTTTAGCCCCCGGATTCGTTACAAATGGGAGAATATTAAATGGTTTAACAACCTATAATGGAAAAAGCCGAAACAACTGATATTTCAGCGATTCCGGCTTTTGATCGGGTGGTACCACGTGTACCTAATTTTCCTGGTTTAGACTTTTCAATGTTCATTTCAAATATGCTATTTATCAATAAGTTATCAATATTAAGACAAGGCAAATATAAGTAAAACCAAAATAGAATAGGAAATAACGGGGAAAATACGGGGAAATACATACCTTTGGATTGAGATAAACAAACAAAATGGCAACCGTTAACATCCTCCTGAAAACACCCCGAAAAGATACCCTGGCAGAACTTTACATCAGGTACCGGGATGGATTGAATAAAATTGACCAAATGGCCAGGTCCGGTTTCAGGATCATGCCTCAATATTGGAGCAACAATACCCATACATTCAAACAGGGAAATCTTTTCAATGATTCCTATACCGAAAAGGATCAAATCGACCTGAAAGGAAAACTGAAGGGCCTGAAAGACCATGTTTTAAATGGCATGGCCAGACTAACCAACCGGGGAGAAACCATCAACCGAAAAAGTTTATTAAACCTGATCGATCAATATCATAGCAAAGGGGCCTATAAACCGGAAACCCTGTTAGGTTATATCGACCGGTTCCTGAAAGAGGCAGAATCAGGCCAGAGGGTACACCAGAACAATAAGAAATCAGAGAAATATAAGACCTCCACCCTCCACAGTATGAGAGGGTTTTATTCTCAAATGAAGGCCTTTCAGGGTACCGGCCAGGTTTTGACTTTCGATTCTGTTACAATGGATTTTTATGATGATTTTGTTAACTATTTCCTCCAAAAGAATTACGGTCCCAACACCATCGGCCGGAATATCACT
>JBBQOG010000145.1:0-7991 GCA_038330665.1 Bacteroidales bacterium | reverse complement strand
AAGTGTTAGCCCATGTAAACTGGCTCTGGTATCCCCCCCAACCAGGTCCACCTCATAATTACGGCAGGCCAGCTTGATCCCTTTATATAACTCTTCCACCGCACCAGCCGAAAATTTCGACGAAACACCGATACTCACCGTGATCTGAAGGGGAGTGCCATTCATGGCATAGATATCCGAAAGGTTAACCACCACCGACTTATCTCCCAGATGCTTTAATGGAACATAGTTCAGGTCAAAATGAACCCCTTCCAGAAGCAGGTCGGTGGTCACCAACGTAAGAAATCCGCTGTGGTCAATCACGGCGGCATCGTCACCAATCCCTTTCAGGGATCCCGGGTGCCGGAGAATAATATCACCGGTGAGCTTCCGGATTAATCCGAATTCTCCAAGTTCATTAAGGGTGCTGATTTTCTTATCCGACATAGGCCTGCATGAGTTGTTCAGTCCAAAAATAGCACATCTCCGGAGATAAATAGCCGGTATTTGTTTAACTTTGCTTTCTATTTAGAAATATTCTAAATAACTTTGCAGCCTTAGTTATTTCTGTATTTCACGAGATTATGAACGGCGAACAGAATCCGATTATCAGCCAGGTAACACAAACTGAGTATAAATATGGTTTTGTTACTGAACTGGACAACGATGCCCTTCCAAAAGGGCTGAATGAAGATATCATCCGCCAGCTTTCTGCCAAAAAGGAAGAACCGGAATGGATGCTGGAGATTCGGCTAAAGGCCTATCGATACTGGCTGACGATGAAAAAGCCCGATTGGGCGCACCTTAAAATACCCGAGATCGACTTTCAGAATATGATCTATTATTCTGCGCCTAAGCGGAAGCAGGCCTCCGGAAGTTTTGAGGACGTGGATCCGGAGTTGATCAATACATTCAACAAACTGGGTATTCCACTTAACGAACAAATGCATCTCGCCGGATTTGCAGTGGATGCCGTGATGGACAGTATCTCCGTAAAAACCACTTTCCAGGAGTCGCTGGCCGAGCTCGGGATCATATTCAGTTCCTTCAGCGAAGCCGTGCGGGAACACCCCGACCTGATCAAAAAATATATGGGATCCGTGGTTCCGTATCGCGACAACTTTTATGCGGCCCTCAATTCTGCCGTATTCAGCGATGGATCCTTTGTTTTTATTCCCAAAGGAGTACGGTGCCCCATGGAGCTTTCTACCTATTTCCGGATCAATGCCGCAAATACCGGGCAGTTCGAAAGAACCCTGATCGTGGCCGAAGAGGGGGCTTATGTGAGCTATCTTGAGGGTTGCACCGCACCGATGCGGGATGAAAACCAATTGCATGCGGCTATCGTTGAAATTATCGCTCATACCGATGCGGAGGTGAAATACTCTACCGTGCAGAACTGGTACCCGGGTGATAAAAACGGCATAGGTGGTATCTATAATTTTGTGACCAAACGCGGTCTCTGCCAGGGCGACCGGTCGAAAATATCCTGGACCCAGGTGGAAACCGGTTCCGCGGTGACCTGGAAATATCCGTCCTGCATCCTGCGGGGGGACTCTTCGGTCGGTGAATTCTACAGCGTGGCTGTAACCAATCATCACCAGCAGGCCGATACCGGAACCAAAATGATCCATATCGGCAAAAACACCCGCAGCACAATCGTGTCAAAAGGAATTTCAGCAGGGATGGGCCAGAACAGTTACCGTGGCCTCGTACGTGTATCCAAAAATGCGGAAAATGCCCGTAATTATTCTCAGTGCGATTCCCTCCTGCTTGGAGATCAGTGTGGTGCCCATACTTTTCCCTATATCGAGGTGGATAATCCCTCTTCTGTAGTGGAACACGAAGCCACTACCTCCAAAATTGGGGAAGACCAGATATTTTATTGTAACCAGCGCGGAATAGATACTGAAACCGCGGTGGGTCTCATTGTGAACGGTTATGCCCGTGAGGTACTGAACAAGCTGCCGATGGAATTTGCCGTTGAAGCCCAGAAGTTACTGCAAATCAGCTTGGAAGGCAGTGTGGGTTAGTATAAACCGTAAAGTGTAAATCTCTGTATGCTATCAATTCGAAATCTTAAAGCAGCAATCAACGGCCGGGAAATTCTGAAGGGAATTAACCTCGAAATAAACGAAGGGGAGATTCATGCCATTATGGGACCTAACGGATCCGGTAAAAGTACCCTCGCCGCAGTGCTGGCAGGGAGAGATCTTTTTACCGTGACCGGTGGCGAGGTTCTTTTCGATGGAAATTCCCTGCTTGAGATGGCACCGGAAATCCGCGCCAGAGCAGGAATTTTCCTGGGTTTCCAATATCCGGTGGAAATTCCGGGCGTCTCCATGGTGAATTTCATGCGAACCGCAATCAATGAGCAACGAAAATACCGCGAACTCCCCGAAATGAATGCCACGGATTTCCTTAAGCTGATGCGCGAAAAGAAAGCTTTGATGGAAATTGATCCCGCGCTGGCAAGCCGGTCGGTGAACGAAGGCTTCTCGGGCGGAGAGAAAAAACGAAACGAAATATTCCAGATGGCTGTGCTGGAACCGCGTCTGGCTATTCTGGATGAAACCGACAGCGGACTCGATATCGATGCACTTAAAACAGTGGCCACCGGCGTGAACAGACTCCGGCGACCGGATAATGCCATGATCGTGATCACCCATTACCAAAGGCTGCTGGATTATATTATTCCTGATTTTGTACACGTCCTTTCAGGCGGCCGAATTGTAAAATCCGGCGATAAATCCCTGGCACTCGAACTGGAGGAAAAAGGCTATGATTGGATCAAAGAAGTAAATGAACAGTAAGATGGAAACGGCAACGGAAAAACAAACACTTGATAATCAACTGTCAGATTGGTATTTCGCCAATCGCGACCAGCTGATGAATGCATCAAGTTCGGTGTTCAATTCCATGCGTCCTGCAGCCATGGAAAGCTTCCGGAAACTCGGAATCCCTGACCGATCACTCGAAAATTATAAGTCGACGGATATTCCGAAAATTTTTCTATCCCCACTGAACCGCTATATCGAGCGCCGAAAAATATTATTCGCAGTTGAAGATCTGTTTCATTGCGATATTCCTGAACTGGATACCGAACTAATTCTGTTGGTTAACGGCTGGTTTTACGAAAACCGGCCCCGGCTGCAGGTACTGCCCGGTGGCATGATTGTTGGATCCATGGCGGAAGCCGCCCGACAATACCCGGAGCTGCTGCGCAAGCACTACTCAAAATATGCAAATTTTGAAAAGGATGGCCTCGTGGCCCTGAATACGGCTTTTGCCCAGGACGGAACCTTTATTTATGTACCACGCGGTGCCGGCAGCGATAAGGCCGTGCAGATTGTCAATATCCTGCTTTCTCCGGAAGATCTGTTTGTGCAACACCGGAACCTCGTCATTGTGGAGGAAAATGCCTCGGCCAATGTGGTGGTCTGCGACCATTCCCTATCGGCCCGGAAGTTCCTCACCAATTCGGTGACGGAAGTGTATGTGGGGCCCAATGCCCGACTGGATTATGTGAAGCTTCAGAACGAGAACGACAACTGCAACCAGGTTTCAACCGCCTATTTGCATCAGGAACGTGGCAGCGAAGCTCTATTCAATACCATAACCCTCCACGGAGGGATGGTCCGGAATAATGTGTATACCCGCCTGAACGGCGATGGAGCCTCCAACCAGACCCTCGGGCTTTTCCTGGTCGATAAAACACAGCATGTCGACAGTTATTCCTTTGTCGAACATGCCGCGGCAAATTGCACCAGCAGCCAGAATTTTAAAGGAATACTTGACGACCAGGCTACCGGGGCCTTCACCGGACGGATTTTGGTTCAGCCCGATGCACAAAAAACACTGGCCTACCAAAAAAGCAACAATATCCTGATGACCGATCAGGCCCGGATCAATACCAAACCCCAGCTCGAAATCTATGCGGATGATGTGAAGTGCAGTCATGGAGCTACTGTGGGGCAACTGGATCCGAATGCCATATTCTATCTGCAAAGCAGGGGGATCTCCACCCGGGAGGCCCGCCTGTTGCTGATGTATGCCTTTGGTAATGAAATACTCGATAAAATAAAGGTCCAGCCACTGCGGGAACGACTGGCCGAACTGGTGGATAAAAGATTGCGCGGTGAACTGACCCGTTGTAACAGTTGCCCGCTACATTGTCAGGAAACATGCTGAATTATGACTGATTTTCCCATCGACCAGGTACGGAAAGATTTTCCGATTCTTAACCAAACGATTTATGGCAAGCCTCTTGCCTATCTGGATAACGGGGCAACCACGCAGAAACCGTTGCGGATGATTGATGCCGTGAGCAGGGTTTATAGTGAACAAAATGCATCCATCCACCGCTCAGTGAATTTTCTGAGTGATAAAATGACCGAAGCCTATGAAGGGGCCCGTGAAACCGTGCGTGAATTTATCGGCGCAGCCCGGTCATCTGAAATTATTTTCACTTCCGGTGCCACCGGGTCAATTAACCTGGTTGCCTTTTCCATGGGTGAAACAGTGCTCCGGGCGGGCGATGAAGTGATTTTGTCGACCATGGAGCACCATTCCAATATCGTTCCCTGGCAGATGGCCTGCGAACGTAAAGGGGCAAGCCTGAAGATTATACCGATCACCGAGGTGGGTGAACTGGATATGGACGCCTACCGAAACCTCTTCACCAAGCATACCCGGATGGTGGCGGTGACGCACGTTTCCAATGTGCTCGGCACCGTAAACCCGGTAAAGGAAATGGTACGGATTGCACATGGACACGGAGTCCCGGTGCTGATCGACGGCGCTCAGGCTGTTCAGCATGAACCGGTAAACGTCGTGGATCTGGATTGTGATTTTTATGCCTTTTCCGGGCACAAAATCTATGGACCAACAGGTATCGGGATCCTTTATGGCAAGGAAGAATGGCTGAACCGCCTGGTTCCTTATCAGGGTGGCGGGGATATGATTGATCAGGTGACCTTCGAAAAGACTACCTACAACGAACTACCATTCAAATTCGAAGCCGGGACCACCAACTTTGTGGGAGCCATCGGTCTCGGAGAATCACTGAAATACCTGAATGGAATAGGCCTGGAAAATATAAGGAAATATGAACATTACCTGAGAGATTATACCATCGGGAAGTTAAGTTCGGTCAAACAGGTCCGGATGTATGGAACCAGTGCGGATAAGGCAGCGATTTTCTCTTTTGTTCTCACCAATATCCACCCGTATGATACCGGTATGATCATTGATAAATATGGCGTGGCCGTGCGAACCGGCACCCATTGTACCATGCCGCTGATGCAGCATTTTGGAATACATGGCACTGTGAGGGCTTCGCTCTGTTTTTACAATACGGTTGAGGAGGTCGATAGGCTGGTGGAGGCCTTAAATGTGGTTATTGAATTAATGGGTTGATAGCTAGTAAGATATGTCAATTTCCGAAATACAGAATGAGATTATCGAGGAGTTTGCCGGTCTCGGCGAATGGATGGAAAGGTATAACTACCTCATCGATCTCGGCAGAAGCCTGCCGATGATCGACCAGGCCTACCGGAACGATGATTACCTGATCCGCGGATGCCAGTCGCGGGTATGGTTGAATGCGACATTTGAGGAGGGCAGGGTCAACTTCACTGCGGATTCAGATGCCATCATTACAAAAGGAATTGCTGCCCTCCTGGTCCGGGTTTTTACCGGTCATACCCCCAACGAAATTATTTCGGCCGACCTGGGCTTCATCGACGAGATCGGACTGAAGGAGCATCTGTCACCCACCCGTTCCAATGGGATGGTGTCGATGATCAACCAGATGCGGTATTATGCGATGGCTTATAAGGCAAAACAAAACAGCTGATTATGCAGACAGAAGTGCAAATAGTGCATGTATTGCGGAATGTTTACGATCCGGAAATACCGGTCAATATTTATGACCTCGGGCTCATCTATGAAGTAAATGTGATGGACGCCGGAAAAGTGGTAATCGTGATGACCCTGACCTCCCCCGGGTGCCCGATGGCAGATGAGCTGATTGAGGAAATTCATGAACGGGTGAAAGAGATTGAAGGGGTGAACGAGGTGGAGATAAAGCTGACCTTTAATCCGACCTGGAACAAGGATATGATGACCGATGAGGCCAGACTTGAACTGGGTTTTATGTAATCTCAATTGTCAGAAAAAAGTGACATAGCCGGACGGATCAAACGAAAAGCGGTCGGATTGGGCTTTTCTTCCTGCGGATTTTCCCCGGCAGTTCCCCTGGATGAGCTCGAACCCGGTTTCCGCCAATGGCTTGAAGGCGGGAAACACGGCGAGATGAGTTACCTCAGCCGGAACACCGAAGTCAGGCTGAATCCCGAGAAATTGCTCGAAGGGGCTAAAACGGTGATTTCACTCACTACCAATTATTATTATCCCTTACCCAATCATCAGCCGGGCAATCCCCGGATCAGCCGCTATGCAGCCGGCAAGGATTATCACCTGGTACTGAAGTCGATGGGCCATGAGTTGCTCGAATGGATTCGCCAGGAATTTGGCCAGGTGAACGGGAGGGTGTTTACCGATTCCGCACCGGTTTTTGAGCGGGAATGGGCCCGCAGGTCGGGCCTTGGATGGATCGGTAAAAATGGTTGTTTGATTCTTCCGAAATCCGGTTCCTGGTTTTTTCTGGCCGAAATTATTGTCGATATGGAGGTGCCCGATGACACCGAAATCGTTACCGACCGTTGTGGTACCTGCACCCGCTGTGTGGATGCCTGTCCGACGGGTGCCCTGGCAGGCGATGGATCGATGGACCCGGTCAGGTGTATTTCTTATTTGACCATCGAGCATAAAAGCGAAATTCCGGATGCTTTTCGCGGAACCTGGACCGACTGGATATTCGGATGCGATGTCTGCCAGGATGTTTGTCCCTGGAACCGCCGGCCGGAAATTTCAACTATTCACGAATTCGAGCCTACTCCCGGCTTTAATATGGATGTAGAAGTATTCAAAAATCTTGATGAAGAGACGTTTAGTGGTTTATTTGGTTTTTCGCCGGTGGCTCGTGCCGGCAGGAAAGGAATTTTACGGAACTTTGAGTTTCTCTACCCGGAAAAATCGGGGGAATAAGACTGACCGCTTCGAAAATGAATGCAAAATCAATCTTCTATAAAAGGGAAAACATGAGAACGGTGGTGGGTATGGAACCCTTCTCCCGACCGATTACCTATTCGGATGGCATCCTGCTGGCAGGCTCCTGTTTTACCGAACACATCGGTACCCGCTTGAAATCGCTGAAATTTCCGGTTGACCTCAATCCTTTCGGAATAGTATACAATCCTTTGTCTTTGGCTGAGCAGTTGCGGTATTTGCTGAACCCCACCGGCTTTAGCGGGGAGGATCTTGTTTATCATCAGGATCTATGGTATTCCTGGATGCATCATGGCCGCTATTCCCATCCGGATAAGGCATTCCTTCTTAAAAAACTGGACGACCAGGCAGCGGAATCGGCCCGCTTTCTGGAAAAGGCAGGATTCTTGCTATTGACCTTCGGGACCAACGAAGCCTTTTTTCTGAAATCCGGTGACCGCCTGGTTTCGAATTGCCATAAGCTGCCGGCCGACCGGTTCTACACCCGGAAGCCTGATCCCGGTGAGCTGGCCGATATCTGGATTCCACTTATCGAAGAATGGAAAACACGGAATCCAGGCTTGAAAATTTGCCTCACCGTAAGCCCCGTGCGCTATTTTAAAGATGGTCCGGAAGGAAACCAGCTCAGTAAAGCAGCCTTGTTTATGCTGATCGGTTTGTTGAGAAAGGCGGATACGGAACTGCTGTATTTCCCCTCCTATGAGATATTTATGGACGACCTCAGGGATTATCGGTATTATGATTCCGACCTGATGCATCCCGGCCCTGCTGGAATCGATTATGTATGGGACCGGTTTAAGGAAGCCTGTATTGATCCTTCAGTTTATGCCCTGATGGCTGATATTGAGGCCGTGGTGAAGGCGGTCAGTCACCGGCCCGGA
>JBBQOG010000144.1:0-8019 GCA_038330665.1 Bacteroidales bacterium | reverse complement strand
CATTATTTATCTGGGCAATAGCGGATTCTATTTGCTGTTTACTCAGATCGATATTTGCCTTCCAGTCCATGAAAGCAGAGATTTCACAACTTCCACGACTGGTGATACTGCGGACCACTTTCAGGTCTGGGACCTTTTTAATGGCTTCCTCGAGCGGCTTGGTCACGGTAATCATCATCTTACTCACCGGCTGCAGTCCGTTTTCTGCGATCACCTTGATTTTGGGAAAGGTGACCTCCGGAAAGAGCGAAGATTGCATTTTCGAATAGGTAAACAACCCCGCTAAAATGATTACCGCTATGATCACGGTAACCGGGTTCTTATGGGTGACAAAGAAATCGCGCATCCTGGATTATTTGATGATTGAAACCAATGCAGTGTCAGGCAGGCCATAACTTCCCGAGCTGATCAGGCGTTCGTCCGGCATGAACTGCGGCGAGAGGATCTCGATTCGTTCTCCTGAAGACATTCCCCTCTTGACCGGAATTTTTACTGCCGTAGTATCGTTGAGTAATTTCATCACCCAGAAATTCTCCATGGTTTCATCGGATAATACGCATGATTTATCCACTACCTGAGCGGACTCATTAAACGACTTTTCAAGTTCCACAGTGACCACCAGGTTTTCGGGAAGCGAAGGATTCGACAGGGGGGTAACGATGTAGCTCTGGGTTTGCGAACTCAGGTCGACTTCCGACAACCTTGAGGTGATTTTACCGTTAATGGTTGAACCATCCGGGAGGTGAATCGTGCATTTTTTGCCCGGCTCCGCATACGCTTTCTGCTCAAAAGGTACATGTAGAATAAATACAAAACTTTTCAGATCTGCCAGTGTAACCACCACATCCCCATCGTTTACATAGGAATCCAGCTGATTGGCGATATTGGAAATGATTCCTGACACCGGAGCTAAAACCCGGATCTGGCCACGGATACCCAGCATGGAATCTTTTTCGCTCAGGCGGCTGAGAGCCTGGGCCTCTTTGGTTTTTATCGTAAATAGCAGGCTCCCGAGCTTCACCATCTGGCCGGGATTTACATTCAGGTCCCTCACATAACCACCGGTATTGGCTCTCACCTCATTCTTTTTCAGAAAGGCAGATGTGGCATTCAGGACGATAGTTTCGGCGATTGCCGATGTATTGACTGTAGTGACGGTTACCGGCGTCTTAACCATGCTGCCGGCAGTATCCGGTGCGGCCACGCGGTTCTTGCAGTTCACCAGTGCCAACAACAATAGTATGGACAGGGGATAATAAATAATTTTCATTTCAGATAATTCAGTTGGTTGATGAGGTTAAGCCTGTTGATTTCAGTCTGCGCCAGACCGTTCCGGGTTTCCTCATAATTATTGATCACCGTGATAAAATCGAGCCACCTCACCAGTCCTTGGTTAATTTCGGCTTTATAAAGATCGATAAGCATTTCAAGGTCAGCAAGTTGCTTCTTCATAGAATTTAATAGTTCATCGGTCAGGCTGACCTGCTGAAGAAGCTGATCCTTCTGCTGTTCATATCGGGTTAAATAAGCATGCTGATAATTCGTCCTTGATCTTTCCTGTAAGTCAATCTTCCGATAGTCGAGTTGCTTCTGTTTGCCATCGTACAGTGGCATGGACAGATTCAGGCCGATGCTGGTTCCGAGGCTGTAGGGGATCCGGCGGGGATCAGTGGCATTAATACCGGCATCTGCGAAGGCATTGATCCTGGGAAGATAGTGCTGGTCGATCAAAAGTTTTTCCAGCGTGAATCTCAGGCTGTCGACGCGGAACTGCCCAATCACCGGTGAGGAGAGCGGATCAAAAGACCTCCGGGGTTGGATTTCCGGTTTGTCCAGGTTAACAGCCGATGTATCATGAATACCACAGATCAGATTCAGGATGGCCACATTATTCTTATAGTCCATCAAAAGTTGCTTCCCCTGGATCTCCCGCGCGGCAAGCGTCACACTCAGATTCAGGTAATCTGTTTGCTGATAGATACCATCGGCTACGAGCTCCCGGAGTGCTGATTTTTCCTCCTCAAGCAACCGGAGAATTCCCTTTTCAAATTGAATTTTGCTAAAAACCTCATAGGCTGCAAGATACTGGGAAGTAATAGCTTCAAGCAGCTCGCTTTCGGAAATTTTACGATTGTTCTGATTGACCAGCCGGTCGAGCGTAACCGTCTGCAGTCTGGCTTTGATAAACCTTTTATTAAACAGCGGCTGGGTCACCGACACCATGGCCGCATAATGACCGCCGTCGGTAATGGAACTGTCGTATGCAAACTTTCCAAATGCCGGCGGATACATGATATCAGATGCCAGACCCACCTGAGGCTTATATCCGGCAAGGACTTTCAGGCTATCAATGATGCCTGATTCCTGCTGAATAATATATGCCTTAAGTAGCGGACTGTTTTTAAGTCCACTTTCCAGGTAATAATCAAGCGTCTGGGCTTTAACTGATAAACCAAAGCAGATCAGCACCATACACAAAAATAACCTCATCAGGCTTGTGTTTAAGATAATTCAGTTGAAAATACATTATTTTTCTCCATCAGGCACCTTTCCGGAAACTAGTTTCCCTGTTGAAGAGCATATTCATTACCAGGAGAACAGCCGGCCAATTGAATTTTTAAAGTTAAGCTGCAAATCTGGACTTAATCTGTAGATCAAGTCCGCACGAAGAACAGAATTCCGACAGAATCTATTCCTACCTTTAGGCTTTGTACCGTAAAGCAGACTGGTTGTGAAGATACTCGTTGTTGAAGATGAAAAAGCTTTACTCGCATCCTTAGGTTCGTTTATCCGAGAGGAGGGACATACCTGCGAGCTGGCAGGAACCTTTCGGGAAGCATCCGAAAAAACTGACCTGTACCAATATGATTTGTTCATTCTTGATGTGGGTCTTCCGGATGGAAACGGACTGGATCTGATACCCATGATAAAAAAGGGCCAACATGATGCTGGAATCCTGATATTATCGGCCAAAAGTTCCCTAGATGATAAAATTTCCGGATTTGATTCGGGGGCCGATGACTATCTGGCCAAACCCTTTCACCTGGTTGAGCTTAATGCCCGCATTAAAGCCATTTATCGGAGGCGTTTTTTCAAAGGTCGGGAACGCCTGGTTCTCGGAGAAATGGAATTATTACCGGATGAAAAGCTTGCCAAGGTCAATGGAGAATTGCTTGATCTTACACGCAAGGAGTTTGAATTGCTGGTATTCCTGTTTACCAATCCTAATCGTGTACTTTCCAAAGAAAGCATTGCGGAACATTTGTGGGGGGACTCGATTGACAGTGCCGACAGCTTTGATTTTATCTATTCCCACATCAAGAACATACGGAAAAAGATCAAAGAAAAAGGGGGCATTGACAGGGTAAAGACGGTATACGGTTTAGGATATAAATTCTATACAGAATGAAACTACTTCAACGAACCAACCGAAATTATCTGGCCTATTCGCTTTTAGTCATCAGCCTGATTGGCAGCCTATTGGTCGTGGTAATGAACCGCATTACCCGCAACGAAACCGATGAGCAATTATTGGCCCAACTGAATACGGTCAGGAGCAGCCTGCAGGAAAATCCCGAGAAATTATGTTTTGCACCCCAGGTTCAGGTGAGAATTCTCCCTTATCCGGCAATTTCAAACCCCGTATTTTCGGACTCTTTGATGACCACCCAACCGGAAAACGACCTGGAGACGTCGCGGGTGATAACTGCCTGCTATACCATCAATCAGGTTGGTTATGCGATCCGGATTAGCAACCCCATGATCCAGGCATCAGAGTTCTTTGGACTGCTTCTGATTACGGTTATTATCGCCATGATACTACTGGTAACCGGACTGATACTGCTCAACCGCAGAATCTCCCACCAAACCTGGAAACCGTTCGGTCAATATCTGGATGTATTGCAAACCTTCACCTTTGACCATCCCTCAAAAATTGATCTGATCAATTCTGATATAGATGAATTTAGTGAACTTCGGGATGTTTTACTCCGGTTCACCGGTAAGGCACAATCCGATTTCCTCAGCCTGAAAGAATTTACTGAAAATGCCTCCCATGAAATGCAGACTCCGCTGGCAATCATACAAACGAGAGTCGATTCCCTGGTCCAGGGTGTTACCCTGTCGCAGGATCAGGCCGAGCATCTGGGGGTGATTCAACAATCATTGCAACGACTGAACCGGCTGAATCAAGCACTGGTTCTGCTCACCCGTATTGAGAACAAACAGTTCTCGGAATCAGTCCGGATTGATCCGGCCACAGTGATTCGCCGTCAAATGGATCCGTTATCGGATCTGTTTGATTCTCGTGGGCTCACCGTTCAGTACCTGCTAAGTCCGAATATTTTTGTACAGGCCAATGCACAACTTTTTGAAATTGTGATCAGCAACTTATTGAATAACTGCCTGAAACACGCATTAACGAATACTGAGGTCGTCATCACACTCGACCAAACTTTCATGAGTTTTCAAAATTCCGGTAATCCGGTCACCTTCGAACCTGAACTGTTTTTTGACCGATTCCGAAAGGGCACTTCAAGTACCGGATCATTAGGTTTGGGTTTGACCCTGGTAAAAAAGATTTGTGATCTTTCAGGATGGAAGGTCAGCTATAAAATCGAAGGAGGGCTGCACAATATTACCGTACGGTTTTAAAATTGCTGACCGGATCGCAACTTTCTACCACAATAGGCTCTATCTTATTAAGGGTTAAACCCTGTTTGATCCTATCCGGTAGGTCCCGAATTCCTTCACAAGCTCCCCCACCCTGCGCACGCGGGATTCCAGACCATCCGGTGGAACCTGGTCGGCCACCCCGAGCACAAACCGGGGTTCCCCACGCATCACTTCAATAACTTCCTTGACATGCCGGTCGAATTCCTCATCGGTAATATGATTAGTAAAGCAAACTCCAGGAATCCCTCCCCAAAGTATAGTATCGGCTTTTCCAGCCAAAGGGGCAATTTCTGAAATATGCAGGTCGCCCGAAGGTTTCGGGGTGAGTGCTTCGAGTACCGAAAACCCGGTTGAGGCTTCTTCCCTCAAGAGTCCCCGTAGTGTTCCATCAATATGTATAAAGGAGAATTTTTTCGCTTCATGGATTTCCCGTATCCAATATTCCTGATAATCTCGCATATACCTTTCAAAGAATGCTGGCCCCACCATTTCGGAGGACAGGTTTTCGGGTATCATCAAAACCTCAGCCGGACTGTCAACAGCAATTCTTGCTGCCGAATCGAATGCCGACCGCATAACCGACAACAGCTCCGAAAATTCATCGGGATTCAGCATGGCCAGCATGGTCACCGATTCAATTCCTGCTTCCAGAGCGACGAGATGCATAAAGGGACTTTTAGGCAGGTAACAGAGTAAGATACCCTGGTCGCCTATTTGGCTTTTCCTTTTAAAGGCATAGTCGTAATCCGGCTCAAAACGAATGTTTCGATAAATATGAAGCATGGCGGGCAGGTCGTCCGAAGATTTCAGAAAATGCTCCACCGGTCCTTCGCTAAACGAATCCGGGATATATTCCCAGCATTCCCGCACCTGGCCAACCGGAGTAGCAATTTCACGAAACCGGCGATTGCCTTCATTCCAGTCGGTTACCTTACAATTTTCATAAATCGTTTTAAAAGGAAAGTACCCTTGGAGATAGAAGCCGACTCCCAAGTCACGATGCCAATCGATATAAGCCTCTGAACTTATAAACCCTTCCGGTTTTAGCCCCCTCTTAACCAGGGAACTGGCCCAATAATCCAGATCACCGAACCAGGGTAACAGATCCGGTTGCTGTCCATGCAGGATTTTCAGAATGCGATTGCGTGGAGTCATAGATGGGAAATAAAAATACCAAGGTACAACTAAAAAAAAAGCCGCCCCTGTTTCCAGGGGCGGCTTTTGATTCAGATTATCTCAAAATAATCACTTTCGTATAAACTTCGGGAGCACTCCTCATTCTCAGGAAGTATACTCCTTTGTTAAGCGCTTTGGTATCCCAATCGGCAGTGTGGTCACCGGCCAATTGTTTGCCCATTTCCATTTGATCTACCACCCTACCTGCATAATCGATCAATTCGAGAATTACGGGTTGGTCAACCGTAGTGGTATAATGGATGGTAGCATGATAACCGGCAGGGTTCGGATAAACTTCAAGTGTAGGCTCAACGTTCATGGCATTCGGAACATACAGTGCAGAATTCTGTAACAGGAATGGATTGATGGCATTACCTACAACCATATCTGACTTGAATACCACAAACTCGCTGAAATCGTACCAGCTATCCGACTTCGAATCATGCAGCCGGAAGCGGATGGTATCACCTTCCTGAATATTATCGAAGGTCAGGTGATTATGGATCCATTGGTGTCCGGGAGCGAACCACATGCCGTGACTGATCCCACGAACCGCACCATCAACCATGGAATACAGGCAGTAATCTTCACCATTGTAATTCACTCCGTTCAGGTAGATAGTTGCAGTAACCTGTCCGGAATATTCGTATGCTTCCGGATGGAATGATGCAATGGCTAACGGGGTAATATTGCCCTGTGGTCCGTTTTTCAGCGGCTCACCGGCAGTATAGGTCAGCGTTTCTGCGTGACTGGTTTTCAGCATGTATCCGCCTGTTGGAACCATCATTGTCAGATCTCCGAACCAGCCCAGACCCGAATAATAGGTGGTGGACAGTGTCTGGTTTTTCAGATAGTCATTATTCACCGGGTTGATGGTAGCGAGCGCTGAATTTACAGCCTGTTCGGCCTGAGGCAGGTAACCGATCCAAGTCCATCCGTTATTGATGGTAATCGGATGACTGTTCAAGTCGACCGGACTTCCACCGAAACGGAGCGTATCTTTCCCGCCCATTTTGATCTTATACATGTTCTCAGGTTTCATTTGAGTCAAGTCGCCGAACCATCCCAGACCCGTATAATAGGTTGATGAAACGGTCTGGCTCTTAATATAATCACCCTGCTTAGCCTGCAGATTTGCCAGAACATTTGAGATCGACATATCCGGTCCCTGAACATTGAGACTGAACCAGGTCCAACCTGCATTCAACGGTGTGGTCGAAACTTTCACAGTCATGGTAATCGTGTTACTCGAAACCGGGGTTCCAGGGTTACAGGCGATATTGGAAGTCAATGTGCAAACCACCAGGTCGCCATTCACCGGAACATAGGAGTAGGTATCCAAATCGGCGCCCACATTGGTTCCGTTCACTTTCCATTGATAAGAAGGAGCGGTACCACCATTAACCGGAGTGGCCGTGAACAGCACGGTTGCACCGGCGTACACCGGGTTGGCAGATGCTGAAATAGAGACACTCACTACCGGAATCGGATTTACCTGGATCTTGGCGGGAGCTGAAAACAAATCAGTACCTCCCACACTTACTGCACGATACAACCAGGTTCCCGGTGATGCCGGTGTTTCGGAATAGGTACTGGTCACATTCACCAGATCTACCCAAGTTCCACCATCCACCGAACGTTGCCATCTCAGGATAGCACCGGTATTTCCTGCTAAGGTCATGACACCTGTTGATCCACCAAGGCACAATGGGCTATTTCCACCTGTCACGGCTCCGGCGCTGGAATTCAGCACAACAACAAAGACAGAGGCAGAATATACATACGGGCAGTTTCCACTTTGAAGCACTACCCTATATTCCCAGGTTCCAACCGCATTCGGTATATCGGAATAGGTTGAAGCCGTAACAGGCTCGTCATACCAGGGCGCTGTTCCCAGTCGCTCCTGCCATTTCACTATCGTTCCGCTATAGCCGGTTAACTGCAATAAACCGATCGACTGCCCCAGACTGATCTGCGGGAAACTCTGGGTAATAGTTCCTCCGACAGCTAATGGCTCAACGGTTACTGTTGCTGCTGCAGAAGGCTGCGAGGAACACTGTCCGCTCTGGACCACCGCACGGTATAGCGTCGTTTGAGTTAAGGCACCCGAAACAAAAGTCATCGCGGTGTTGGTAATATCGGTCCAGGTGCTGAACGGAGCGACTGAAC
>JBBQOG010000143.1:0-8025 GCA_038330665.1 Bacteroidales bacterium | reverse complement strand
GGTAGCAATACCAAATAGAGTAATGAAGCCAATGATAGCGGGGATGCTTAATATCCCGGAAGTAAAGTAGATTGAGAAGACTCCGCCAATGAGTGCAAGGGGGAGATTCAGAAGAATTATTCCAGCCAATTTCAGGTTTTTAAACTCCTGGAATAAAATCAGAAAAATGAGGAACAAAGCCAGGATTGAGGTAATCATCAGAGATTGGGAGGCTTTCGCTTCACTTTCAAACTGTCCACCGTATTCTAATCGAAAATCCGCAGGTAATACAATTTTAGAGTCGATATTCTGGCGGATATCATTGACCACACTCCGGATATCACGGCCCGCAACGTTGGCCGAAACCACTACCTTTCTCTGGACATTCTCGCGGCTGATGGTATTGGGTCCGGTGACCGAAACAATATCAGCCACTTCCATGAGTGGAACTTTCCTGCCATCTTCTGTATCAATCAGAGCCAATCGTATGCCCTGAATGGTTTCGGTGTAATCCTTGTTAAGGCGCAGCACCAGATCGACCCTGCGCTGTCCTTCATAAATATCCGCGAGTTTTTCACCACCAAATGCCACATCGATGAATTCATTAAACCGGCCGATGGATATCCCATACCTGGACAGCATTTCGCGGTTAGCACGTATTTGAATCTGAGGGGTTTCTATCTGTTGGTCCACGTTAACATCTACCAATCCCGGTATATCTTTGATAACTCCTTTTATTTGATTTCCAACGGCGAACATATCGTTCAGATTTGTGCTAAAAATCTTAATGGCGATGTTGGCCCGCGTCCCCGACAGCATATGGTCAATACGATGGCCGAGCGGTTGCCCCACAGTAGCTGCAATACCTGGAATTCCGGCCATCTTTTTTCGCACGTCAGCCATAAACACTTCTCGTTTCCTGTCTTTTAGGGTAAAGTTGACATCAACCTCGGCGCTGTTTACGGTCTGAGAATGTTCATCAAGTTCTCCACGGCCCGTGCGGCGGGCGGTACTGGTAACTTCAGGAATGGATAAAAGCTCCGATTCCACCAAATTGCCCAGCCGGTTGCTTTCGTTCAATGAGGTACCTGGTTTGCAGATAACAGAAAGGGTTAGTGATCCTTCGTTGAATTCAGGAAGGAAACTGCGGCCAAGCCCGGAGAAGGCAATCAGCGCAATGATTAACAACACGATCGGTATGCTTAGGACCGTTTTTTTATGCTTCAACGACCATTCCAGGGATTTTTTGTAATAATGGGTCAGTTGGTGGGTCAGCCATTTATCCTTTTCGTTCTTTGCAAGATATTTATCGCCCGATAACAGGAGCTTGCCCAACAAGGGTGTAAGAGTCATGGAAACGATCAACGAAACAAATAATGAAACGATGAACGCGATACCGAGTGGTTTCAACATCCGGCCTTCCATACCGCTCAGAAAAAACAGGGGAAGAAATGCGACAATGATAATCAGGGTAGCGTTAATGATCGAAGACTGAATCTCCTTGGAAGCATCAAATACAACATTGAATACCGACTGGCGCTCCTCTGGTGGCTTAGTCCGGTTTTGACGGAGTCGTTTAAATACATTCTCGACGTTAATAATGGCATCATCCACGAGTACTCCGATGGCGATAACCATGCCACCCAAACTCATCGTGTTGATGTTCAGACCCAGCGCCTTTAAAGCAATAATGGCGCCCAAGAGGGATAGCGGGATAGCAAGCAGGGAAATGAGCGTTGTTCGGATGCTACCTAGAAACAGGAACAGGATGATGACAACAAAAATCGAACCTTCAACCAGGGCATCTTTGACGTTATTAACCGAGGTCTCAATAAAATCCGCCTGGCGAAAAATTTTAGTATCCAACCGGACATCGGCCGGCATTGATTTCTTTATGACTGCAAGATTGGCCTCAATCCTTTTGGTCAGGTCGACCGTATTCGTGCGGGGTTGCTTAGAAACTGATATGATAACGGATGGTGTAGCATTCTCAGATGCAAATCCCATTTTAATGGCACTTCCTATTCTGACTTCGCACACGTCATTGATTTTAACCGGCTTCCCTCCTATGGTCTTTACGAAAGAATTCCCGAGGGCTTCGATATCGGAGGTGCGGGCCATTCCCCTAACCAGATATTCATTCCCGTATTGCCGCACGGCACCCCCTGTTGAATTTTGGCTGATTGATTTGCAAACTTCTGCCAATTCCTTGATGGTGATCCCATAATACATCATTTTCTGAGGATCAGCCAGTACCTGATACTGTTTATACTCTCCACCAATTATGGTTACCTGCGAAACCCCACCGGTTGCAAGGAGCATTGGCTTTACCGACCAGTCGGCAATGGTACGAAGGTCCATCAGACTGGTACTGTCGGCCTGGATGCCAATAAAGAACATTTCGCCCATCACACTGGATTGGGGAGCCAGTGTGGGTTGACCCACGCCGATCGGCATCTGGGAGGTAATGGTTATGAGTTTTTCGCTGACTATCTGCCGGGCTTTGAAGATGTCAGTACCCCAGTCAAATTCAACCCATACAAACGAAAATCCCTGTGATGATACCGAACGAACCCGGCGGACATCGGTCGCCCCGTTAACCGCCGTTTCTATGGGGAAAGTCACGAGTCGCTCAACTTCCTCGGGCGCCATTCCATGTGCATCAGTCATGACCACAACCGTAGGTGCTGTTAAATCGGGGAACACGTCGACATCCATATTGGAGGCTGTACGCAAACCCAAAATCACCAGAACCACTGCACACAACAACACAAATAGCTTGTTGTTGAGTGAAAATTTCAATATTGAATTTAGCATTGGTTCTATCTGTTAATGGTTATGTCCGGAAGCGGGATCCAGTACACCCGAGGCCTGGGCTAATTTTACAAAAATGGCTCCGCGGGTGACAACCCGGTCCGATACTGAGATTCCTTCCAGGATTTGAGTGCGGATACCATCGGAAATTCCGGTTTTTACCGCTCTCTTTTCAAATAGTTCGGGGTTGACCTGAACGAAAAGGAATAATATCCCCTGGTCTTCCATGATCGCTTCATCGGGAACTGTAATGACTTCTCCTGCTGAAGCTGTTTTCAGGTTAAGTTCTACAAAGGCTCCTGGAATGAGGGTGCCCAGATTTTCGATCTCCAGGTTAATGGGGATCAGGAAGTTGTCGGGATCGGTTGAACGTCCGAATGATAGGATTTTACCCTTCAGTTCTTCGAGTGTGTAAGTCTTGTCATCGTAGGAAGTGCGGATGGTTGCACTAATCAAGGATTCAAGTAAGGGAGCGTATTTTTGTTGTACTTCAGCCCTGATCAGCAGGCTCTTATTTTGAGAAACTACTGCAAGAACCTGCCCGGATTGAACAAATTGACCATTACGAACAACCATTTGCTGCACATATCCTGAACCCGGACTTTTTACGGTTTGTCCTGAGGCATTGAAATTTTTATTCAGATTCTCATAGACGGCATTCGCATTGTTAAAATCGGTGCGAGCTTTTAAAAGGTCCTTGTCTGATACTATTTTATCTTTTGCAAGAATTTCCGCCCGTTCTAGTTCGGCCTTGGCTTTTTCATAATTGGCCGTTGCTTCGGCAAACCTAACCGCTGAATTGTTATCGGCCAGTCCACTGGCGGTGATTTTAAAAAGAACGTCACCTTTTCTAACACGGATACCTTCCAGAACCTTGGCTGCCGTGAAAGTCACCGTTCCAGAGGTTCCGGCCACAATAACCTGTTCATCTCCTGGTGCCGCTTCTATCCTACCGGTTGTTTTGATTATCTGGCCAAAACTTCCTAAAGCAGGCTGCTCAGTTGCAAAGTCAATTTTCCATGACTGCTCTTTGGTAAAAACGCCACAATTGGTCATCGACGGACTTTGCTTTTTGGCAGCTTCTTTTGCCAGAGATTTCTCAGCAAATACGGTTATATCCGGTACAACAAGCTGGTATTGGATACCATCAGCAATGATATCGAATACCAATTTGCCCTGACCAGCATCCTTCGGCGTTAATTCAAAGCTAAAAATTCCCTTTCTCGTAGGTTTCTCCAGAGTCTGATTAACTTCCGAATTACCAACGATCAGACGAATCGTGATGCTTCCGGTTTCCATCGCTTTAAACCCGGGAAGCCTTGAAAAATGAGAAAGGACATTGGATGGCTGGCCAACCACCAAAGGATCGGCCTCAGCGTAAAGTTCATAATCCTGGCTGTAGGCAGTAATTTTAAGCTTAACAACTTCCTCCTTGGTTGCCACAGGAAGTTTATCTGTATTGTCTTTGCAGCTTACCAATACCGCGGTAAGTATTGCACAATAGAACAAGAAATTCTTCATTGAAATTTTTGTATGAAGTAAATAATAAACAGTACTTGGAAACAGGAACCGATCTGGAATGAGTCGGAATTCCTTTAACGCGGAGAGCCTAAACCAGTGGCGAGCCGCGGGAGCCTAATCCCCGGCTGACCTGAGCAACGTAATGAAGGTCACATTTGGGGGGTGACCCGTAATTTTGGATTATTTCATCAGTAGAACCTGATAAAATGGCCACGAACAAGATGGATTGTAAATCAAATGGTAGTCCCGAAACATTCACATCCTTCAGGAAACTCCCGAATGAATTCCCGGGTATTAAGAATGATTGAGTAAGCAGGCAATTAATATCATCTGCTGGTTTATCGTGGTCATCAGTATGAGAAGAGGGATGATTATTGTTTGAATGGTCCTCATCCTTTTGTGGTAAATCAAAGCGGGCAATCCCATGAGTGTGGTGATGAGGTAAAATACCATGCCCTACCAACGTAATACTGGCCAGTAGTATGGAGATCAGGCATGTTAATTTAAAAGCTCTCTTCATTTGCAAAATTAGAAACGTAAATTAATGCAAATGTAGGATCATTGCAACTATTTGCACTAAATCAATGTCTGGTGTGTGGTCCAATTGAGAATAGGCTGACCGCTACCGAGACTATTCTTATAGCCTGGTTTATGGCTACTACGAACCGTACGGTTACCAACAAATTGATATTTCATTCTGACCAGGGAGTCCAATATGCATCCGTGGATTTTACCCGCATTATCCAATCAAATGAATTGATAACCAGAAGTATGAGCAGGAAAGATAATTGCTGGTACAACAAGCGGGTTTGGCTGTCAGCATGGCAGACACGCAATAAAAACCGACAAACCTGGCACCCTCACAAACGCTTAATGATTTACGATTAACTCGAAGGTTTTTTGCCCATTTCCCATCTGAATAAAATAGATTCCCGCCGGAAACCGGGCAACGTCGATTTTTGTCTGTCCGCTGATCGATATAGTAAGTATGGGCTGTCCTAAAAGATTGACTATGCTGATTTTCTGAACCTGATTTAAATCCGTTGGTTGGATGATAATGAAATCAGATGCAGGATTCGGATAGACTTTGATTCCGGGATCCTTAGAAATTCCATCGATTCCCAATAACCAGGAAATTGAAGAGGTCCAAACCCCACTGCCCCCTGTTCCGGCATAGAGGTTCCTTCCCGCCACAGCTATGGAATTGATCCGCTTATTAAATAATCCGTCATTATTGGCAACCCAGGTAGCCCCGTTATCACGCGAAAAATAGACTCCGTTGCTGGTGGCAGCGAAAATCAAATTATCACTGACCGCAAAATTATATACTCGTGGAACGAGTGTTCCCATATCGGATTGTTTCCAGGTGGTATCATTTTCCTGCAAATAGAAAGCTCCATTCATGGTGCCGCTAACGATGGTTTTGCCAATCCTGGCAAGCGAAAATATCCATTTATCAGCTAAACCATTGTTAATTTCGGACCAGGATTGCCCATCATTGGAAGTAACGAAAACTCCGCCTTGATAAATGCCGGCATAAATTTTTTCACCATTATCCACTAAACCCCGAACAGGCATCGCCGGAAGGTTTGCATTTCGGGCTGACCAGGTGGCACCGTTGTCCGGTGAATATTGTAAACCTTCGAACCAGGTTCCGGCAAATAGTTTTGATCCCTTTGCTATGAAAGCCATAACATGTGGAGTTGCAGAATAGCCAAAACTAACCAGACTCCAGGTTTTGTTTTGATCGGCCGATTTAAAAAGGCCGCCCCAGGTTCCTGCATAAATAACCGGATCAGTGAATGAAATGCACTCAATTTCATTTTGCTTAAGGCCTTGCGAGGCGGAGCTCCAGGAGCCCGGAGCTAAATTAAAAACGGAGATGGTCCCTCCGGCAGTACCTGCCAGGAGTGAATTTCCATCGGATGCAACCGAACTTACGCTCGTTGCACTCAGTCCGTTGAGAACCGGAACCCAATCGTTTCGATCCAGGGATAACCTGTTTATTCCCTCCTCTGTCCCAGCAAACACGGTTGAGCCATCAGAAGCAAAACACTTGATGGTATTATTTCCTAATCCAAGATTGCAGGGGCTCCAGCTCTGGCCGTCATCGTCAGATACAAAAACGCCTCCGGCGCGTGTGCCTGCATAGATTTTAGTGCCGGAAACAATCAGGGTTTCTACTTTAAGATTTGTTAGGCCGGCATTTGATTTTACCCAGGTGCGTCCCATATCAATAGACCGGATAACCCCGAAGCTGGTGGCAGTAAGAACCAGTGAATCGCGGATAACGGTTGAATAGTACCATACATAATAGGTATTCACCAGGCTGGTATTGTTAAAATTCCAGCTATTTCCGCCATCGTTTGAAATGTACAAGCCATCTTCCGTTCCTGCAAACAAGGTATCAGCACGAATAGCCAACGACATGACCTTGAGATTATTGAGTCCTGTGTTCATGCGTATCCAGGTGGTGCCATTATCCATTGATCTCAATACTCCCCCATTGGTCCCTGCAAAGATTCTTTCTCCATCCACTGCCAGGGCCTTTGTTCCGGGGCTCGACAAACCAATAGTTAACCCGGTCCAGGTATTTCCTGCATCAGAGGATATATGGCAGCCATTTGCGCTGCCAGCAAGCAGGTAGTTACCTTTGACCGCGAGCGCATAAACATAGGCATTCTCCAAACCGCTGGCACTCCGGGTCCAGTTTGCTCCCAAATCATCACTGAAGAAAACACTCCCGCCATTGGTTCCAGCAACAACCCTGGAGCCGGATAGGCAAAGACTGTTGACAAATCCGCCAAAAGGTCCAGCTGTTTGATTCCATTGGGAGAATCCTGGTCTGCCAAAACACAGGATCACCATAATAGTAATGATGCAATTTTTCATAACGGTATAAGATTTCAGGTACTGATTCTCTCAAATTTAAATAAAAGATTGATCTATACAGGAACAATTGCAAAATGGTTGTTAACTCTGACATAAAGAAGGCTTATGACCATTGGATTGAATCTTCGGATCAAGATTTTCATGACTTGTCCCGTTTGGCTTCAATGGCTTAAGTTAAAATCTCAGTTGAATATTCGGACTTTTTGGAACCATTACAACCTTTAATTTGGACACTCGTTACCATAGCAACCCGCAGCCACATCGGAGACTTCAAAACCGCATACGTAATAACACTTCTGTGTGGATGACAGGGTATCTGCCGGAGTAATCTCAGGCAGGTAAGCCAGGTTCTCCGCCATCCAGAATTGCCTCCCGATCCGCACCCATTTGTATAGGTGATTGTCACTGGAATCGGTAAAGAAGCCCATGGTGTCTAAAACCACAACCTTTACACTATCGGTGGCTTCATCTTTCAAATCGCTCACTCTTAGTCTGATAAAGTATTCTCCGGTAGCCTTTGGCGCAATCCATTGAGGTGGCTTGTTCCTCAAGGCATTTTCCTGAACCCATTTTCCATAAGGGCATTCCCAAAAGGTAAGGCGCCCGTCATCATCAGGGTCCCAGGCAGTATAAGTGAGCGTAACGGTATCCCCCGGATAGACAGAATCCGGTTCAGCGGTCATGCTTATAATCACCGGGGGAGTGTTTTTGGAGCAGGAAAGAAAGGTGGCCACCAGGAGCAATATCGCGACAAAGTGTTTCATTCGTAAATAATATAATCGTTTCAATCTAGTGTTATGTTAATCATGATATGACGTA
>JBBQOG010000142.1:0-8076 GCA_038330665.1 Bacteroidales bacterium | reverse complement strand
AGTCGAAGGTAATGCTGACGACTGCGGACGATCGGATAACCGACTATGGAGGACAGTGTTTCGGCTTCCCTGGTGATCAATGCCGGTGAGGACCCGGATGCATAGGAGGGATGCAGACCGATGGCATAATCGGATCCCGTCTGATAGATCAGCTTTTGGTAATGCTTGTTATGACTGGGAATATTGTGGTCGTATCGTCCCCTGGAAGCCATCAGGAAGAACCAGATCGCATGGATCATTCCCTCGGAATGGAACTTACTGATTAATTGATAGGTGTTGAAAGGGTCAGGTTGATTCTCGCGCAGGACCTGGAAACGGAAGTTCCGGCCTTCCATGTTTTTGCGGTCTTTCCAAAACCCACCGACTGTGCGCAGGAATCCCTTATGGGCATAGGCCCAGGCGTTGTCTATGTCAATGGTCGGGAGGAACTGATATCTCTGCTCGGGCAGGTCAAAGGATTCTCCATACCAACTCTTAAGGATCTTTTTGAATTCCATCACCCACAGGTTGACGATCGGTAATTCGAGGATACCCAGGTGAAAGGCCAGGCTCTCAGTTGAACGAAACCGTTGATGCTCATCGGGTTCGAAAGGAAGATACTCTTCGTAGCGGGTGATAAAGTAGAATATAGCCGAGAATAGGTCGAATGGCAGGGTGCTGCGGACTTCTTTATAGGGGAAAATCACCGGCAATCCGGCCCATTTTTCACTGGAGGTCAGTTTTGCCGATTGGTCACGGATATCCTTCTCAAAGAGCAATCCGGAAGCTTCGATAAAAGGAATGTTGCCGATCGGGTCGAACGAATAGTTTAACCGGGGCCCGTCAGAATGAATCACCTCAGCCGGAAATGAAGTCAACCGGTAGTCTATGCCGAGCAGTTGGTTAAATATCAGATCAAGGGTCCAGATCACTCTTGGATTTTCCTCGGGGCAATAAATCAGGATCATTTCATTCTTAAAATATCCGTGAAGATACGAAAAAAGATGCCCCGGGCGATGGTTCAGGGCATCAGATTGTCGTCGGCCATGCTCAGATACCCCTGATCTGACAGGATCAGATGGTCCAGAAGAGAGAGATCCAGGAGTTGTGCCGCCTCCTTAATTTTACGTGTGATCTTGAGATCCGCATCGGAGGGTGACAGGTTCCCTGAAGGGTGGTTGTGTGCCAGGATGATTCCGGAGGCCAGTTTCTCAACGGCGGCATTCAGAATCAGCCTGACATCCGTTACGGTGCCGGAAATTCCACCCTGACTGATCCGGATCGGATCGATGAGCTGGTTTGAACGGTTCAGCAACAGGATCCAGAATTCTTCGTGCTGAAGATCGGTGAGTACCCCTTCGAGGAGTTTCCAGGCGTCCTGGCTGCATTTTATCTTCGGCCGAATCGTGGGGGGAGTTGATTTGCGGCGCCGTGCCAGTTCAAAACAGGCCTGGATACGGATGGCCTTGGCTTTGCCAATCCCATTCACTTTTTCCATGCCGGCCAGCGAAAGTTTACCCAGCTGATGGAGATCATTGCCGGCAAGCTGCAAAACGGACCGGGCCAGGTCGATAGCCGACTGATTCCTTGTCCCTGTGCCGATAAGAATGGCAATTAGTTCCGTATTGCTCAGTCCGCCCATTCCCTGACGGAGGCACTTTTCCCGCGGCCGGTCTTCGACAGCCAGATCGCGGATTCTAAAAACCGGATATTCCATATTCCAAAATTTGTTAGTTATGGATATAGATGCCCGGAAGTCGGCAGAATGGAAAAATGGGACAAAAAAAAAGACGCAGGTTATGCGTCTCTCTTAATACGTTTGGGGAACAACCGTTATAAACTGTTCACATGTTTGGTAAGACCCGATTTAAGGTTCGAAGCCTTATTGTCATGGATGATGTTTTTCTTGGCCAGCTTATCCAGCATGGAAGAAACTTTCGGCAGCATCTCGGCGGCGGCAGTCTTTTCCGTAGTGTTCCTCAGGCTCTTGATCGCGTTGCGGGTAGTTTTTGCATAATACTTGTTATGCTCACTCTTAGTTTCCGTTTGACGGATCCGCTTAATTGCCGACTTGTGATGTGCCATTTTCTTCTTTTCTAAAATTTATCGTAGCCCGTAGGGGAATCGAACCCCTGCTACCAGAATGAAAATCTGACGTCCTAACCCCTAGACGAACGGGCCAATATGTTACCCAGGTAAAAACTTGGGTCTGCAAAATTAAACAAAATTAATTACTTCGCAAGAGTCATCGTAAAATTTTTACTAAGGGTGGGGGATGGGTTGATGAGTTGATGGGTTGATGAGTTAATGAGTTAATGTGATGATGAGTTAATGGGTTGATGAGTTGATGTGATGATGAGTTAATGGGTTGATGAGTTAATGAGTTAATGTGATGATGAGTTAATGGGTTGATGAGTTAATCCGTCTGGTAGTATTGTTATCCCGATGATCCAGGAAATATTCCCGGTTAGGGGAAACGGCCTGTTCCTCAATGCCGGCGGACCCGTGTGTCCGCTTCTTTATCAATATTGGGTCAGTTTGTAGGGGATGAGCCGCGGCTCATCCCTCTTTGCTGAGGCTCCTGCAAAATTCAATGTCAGGGAGCCGGTGAGGCTGTGTCAAAAGGCAAAAGGCAAAAGGCAGAAGGCAAAAAGCAAAAATTAGTCCTAAGAGATAGGAAATAAGAATCAAGTTGAGCTTGTAATAAATTGATAATGAATTGGCAATGTAGCGATTATTACTTTTTTCTTTTTTATCTTTTTACTAATTTTTGCCTTCTGCCTTTTGCCTTCTGCCTTCTGTCACGGCCCCATGACAACAGGAGCTCCCTTAAGCGGTGCGGGTATGGGACGGGGTCCCGGCTGAGAGTTTCGCGGTATGGGACGGGGTCCCGGCTTTCGCCGGGATGACAACTCTCCGATGGTAACTTACTGCCGACTGCTGACTGCCAAAAAATCCTGCCATTTTACTAATTTTGGAGTCATGTCCACTCTGGATTTTCCTGTCATTCTTTCTGATAGCGGTCGCTCGCTGATGGAATACACTGCCGCAATGGTGGGTAGCGATCCGGATTTGTTCGGGGGGCTGATGCAACTGTCTTATGAGCAGAAGTCTCCGTTGTGCATGCGGGCTGCGAGGGTGGCGGATCTTTGCTGCGAGCGGAATCCCGAGCTGATCAGGCCCTACCTGACGGCTATGGTGAGGAATCTTCCGGGTTTGAAGGACATGGCAGTTAAGCGTGTTTTTATGCACATCCTGATCCGCCATTCCTGGGTGGACGATGAGGAGGCCATGGGAAGACTGGTGGATACGCTCCTCAAATGGCTGATGGATGATTCTCAGGCATCGTCCGTTCGGGCTTATGCGATGGTGATCCTTGAAAATATCATCCGGATTTGGCCGGATCTTAAAGGCGAAGTGGTAGTGGTCCTGGAGGAAACCATTCCTTTTTGGGAGTCCCGGGCGCTGCAGTCGGGAGGCCGCAAGTTGTTAAAGAGATTGGAAAAGAAAAGATAATGCCTTACAAATGATAAAAAAGCAATCCCTGTCCAGACTGCTACGTCAGACCGGCTTGATGCAAGTGTCGGATTACATGCGGTTTTTATGGCTTCGACGAAAGAATAAAAAGCATAACGCAGGATTCCGGAAACGGTATCCAGAGGTGGTCCTGCCGCCGGATTACCTGATGTATGAAGCCTTTCAGCTGGATTATGAACGGTATTATATCAATGGAAGGAAAACGGCTGAGTGGGTGTTGCGCCTGGTGCAGAAGCACCGGAGCCTGAACGGGGCGGCCATTCTCGACTGGGGTTGCGGTCCGGGCCGGGTGATCCGGCACTTCCCGGAACTGGTGGAGAAGGGGGCGTTTTATGGGTCCGACTATAACCGGCAATCGATTGCATGGTGTGCTTCCACCTTTACAGATATCTATTTTCATTCGAACGATCTGATGCCCGGACTGGTTTATGAAAAGGAGATGTTCGACCTGGTATACGCGATTTCCATTTTCACGCATCTTTCCAAGGAAGCACATGAAGCCTGGCTGAATGAACTGATTCGGGTGCTGAAACCGGGGGGTATCCTCTTTATCACACTTCACGGCAATTCATTCCGGAAAAAATTGACTCCGAAGGAGCGCCAGCTGTACGAAAGCGATGAGTTGGTGGTTCGTGGTAACGTAGCGGAGGGGCACCGGACCTATACGGCTTTCCATCCCACCAAATGGGTGCAGATATGGACGCTGAGTTTGTCCGTATTGGAGCAGATCCCGGGTGATAATAGCGAACAGGATGTCTGGATTTTCCGGAAGCAGTAATTAAAATATAATGATTGCCGCACCTGCCAGTAGCCCCGCAACCAGGATGGCCGGTACCACATTTATTCCGTTGGTTCCGCGGAAGCAAAGCACCGGGTTCAGCGAAGATTTTTCTGTGGAGGAATACTGTACTTTCCGGTATTTCTCTGGTATGTCGGGAATTCCGTTTTGGTTAAGGTCAGGCTGTTCGGAAGCAAAAGTGAGTAATCCGGCCCATTCCTTGGCTTCCTGAACCCCCGGTGTTAAAGGATCCTTGTCGATGCGTGTCAGGTTGAAATCGGTAACGGGTGTGCCATCGGCCAGTTTCGGTACTACCTTTAAAAGTCCCATGGTACTTGATTTTATGACCCCAAAGAACTTCATAACATAACTATTTGTGACCACTCCATACAACCTCGAGGGATCTTTATTCAGATCAATTTTATGATACCCCTCCTGATCATTACCCAGTTCTACTTCATAAACCCGGTCGAGTGGCATCCGAAGACGGTTGACTTTATACCGGATACCCGACCAATAGGGATAATAATCGGATGATTTATTCTTCGCGATGAGCATCGCTTCCAGGATATTTTTTAATTCCCTTCCGGTCACAAATGTCTTGCACATGGAATATCCAACCGTACCGTCGACGTCGCTGAGTCCGAGCGGTAGGATCCTGAACAGGTCGGCAGGAAGCTGTTTTCCGGTTTTACCCGGAAAGATTTCATCCCGCACCAAGCCGGCACTGATCATGACCACATCGGTGGGATTTCGGTCCACCTGCCTGGCGTAACTGTACAGGGCATCGGCAAGAAATGGCCCGAGCGTGGAGGTCTCCAGGTTGGTTTGCGAATTGAAATTTACAGGAAAAGAAGTTTCGATAACCGGTTTATCCACATTGAAATTGTACGCTGCAAAAAGGTCGGCGCCAATCAGCTCCTGCTGGTCCACGATCAACCGCTGGATCTGAGGATCACCGGGAATACGGTCATCCACGGGGATCAGTTCACCCGAAATCACCTTGACGCCCTCACTGGTTTTTTCAATTTCAAGCTTACCCACATACCGGCCTTCAGATCCGGCCTGAACAATCGGGACATTGTTAATAATTAAAGGATTGGCCAGACTCGTGTGCGTATGGCCGGAAATAATCACATCGATACCGGGAACCTTTCGGGCCAGTTCCACATCCTCGCCTATCCATCCATCTTTAGGATTAAATGTTAATCCACTGTGCGATAAGCAGATAACGAGATCGACTTTTTCGTTGTTTTTCAAAATCGCGACCATTTCTGCCGCGGCAACCAGATGGTCGGTAAATGCAGCCGGTTTAACATTTGGGGTCACGGAGGCGGCATCCACACCCATCAGGCCAAAGAATCCTATTTTTAATCCGTTGCGTACCAGCACCCGGTACGGTTTAATCACACCCATCCTGAACAGTGCTTCCAGGCTGTCATCTTTTGGATCCGCGGAATTAAAGCTGATATTCGAAAGAATGAGCCCGGGGATAGACTCCTCAGCCGATTTCCCCAAAATCTTTGCCAGTTCCTGCGTGCCAAAATCGAATTCATGATTCCCCAGGGAAACCATATCATATCCCATTTTTTTCATTAACCTGAGCTGAAAACCGGTTTTGGCCTCTGCGGTCTGAAAAATGGTTCCCATCAGAAAGTCTCCGGCATCGACGATCAGGGTGGATTCCTTTTGTTTGTTTTGATATTCCGATAAAATGCTGGCAATCCTGGCAAAACCGCCAATGGTCTGGTCGTCATTGGTTGTCAGCGGAGAATAATCTTCCTCAGGACCAAAGCCCCAAAGTCTCGAATGCATATCTTTGGTTTGCAGAATGGTTAGCTTTTGGGCGGGTGCTGATTGGATGACCAACAGCAGGATGAGTACCCAGATTGGGAGTCTTTTTGGCATAGTTGTCATAATGTTATTGACATATCGATTTAAAAATAACCTTTTTTGTTCATTTGCATTATAAAGCACCAATATACCACGAATAATGTACCAGGCACTGATATTTGATTTGGATGGGTTACTGATTGATTCTGAGACGATTTACCGGAAGATTTCTTATAAGATGGCGGATGATTTCGGCAAGAAACTGGATGACGGCATCTGGGTCAAACAGATGGGGCGTTCGCCAATCGAATCTTTAGGAATTTTTCGCACGGAACTGGGAATCACCACACACAGTGCTCAGGAATTGGTTGACCTGCGGAACATTCTTTTGCTGGAAGGATTTCGCAACGACCTTCGGATATTGCCCGGTGCCCTGGAGATCATTCAGGCCTTTCATGGCAGGAGGCGGTTGGCTATTGCCACAGGCTCGCCTCGTGAACTGATGGAACTGGCCATATCGGCTCTTGGTCTGAATGGTTACTTCGAATATATGCTGCCCTCCGATGAGATTACTGCAGGCAAGCCGGACCCGGAAATTTACCTGAAAGCAATTGCCGCACTGGGGTTGCAGCCTGATGAATGTGTGGTTTTGGAGGATTCATCCAACGGGGCCCTTGCCGGGCACCGCGCCGGGTGCTACGTAATGGCTGTGCCGAGCGTGTATACGAAAAATCAGGATTTTAGTTTTGCTGATTTTATTGCGGAAGACCTTTTCGAGGCGAGGGAGGTAATAGAGGAGTTGTAATCTTCGTCAGCCCGGCACATTTTACCTGATCTGGGTTACTTTCTTCTTCTGTACAGCGCATCCCACTGAATGGCAAAAGCCTGTCCGCCATCCTTGCTCTGCTCCCACAATTGCCTGATGGTTCCGTCGGGATTAGCCGTCCAGGTGACTTTATTGATGACACGGTTATTCCGTTCGTCCCGGTATTCGTCGCCGATCATGGTCATTTTGTGGTCCTTGAACTCCCCCTTCACTTCCAGTGTCATGCCATCGCTGCCTATCCACACATGTTTCCACTTTTTAGTATTCCGGTCATAAAAATTATAGCTGGATCCGCTGTGTGAACTAACTGTTGATTTCCAGTTTTCACGCAGGATGCAGTCGCTTTCCATCTTGGTGATTTTGTTGAAACCGATCATTTCGGCTTTGGAGTATACCACCCAGTCACCGATCCAGAAATCAAACTGCTTGTATTCATCTCCGCAGCAAGCACACGGTGCACTCCCGGATTGACCATAGGAAAAATTAAGCGACAAAAATAAAAGAACCGGGAAAACAGTGAATGACTTCATAATTACAAAAGTACTGCACTAATTCAAAATCCGTTACGGAAGAATAAAGAATACCTTCTCACTTATTATTTAATCCACGCATTTTGATCATTTATCCACTTAATTTTGCTGCATACCAATAAAAGAAATTGTGTCTGACAAATGGCTGCGCGCCGCAACTATTGGAAGCATCTGGGCATCGATTGAAATTATTATCGGCAGCTTTCTCCATAATCTCAGGTTGCCGCTCGCCGGGTCGGTACTCTCCTTTTTTGCTGTGGTGCTGATGGTTGCCTTCCTGAAGCTCTGGCCTTACAAGGGAATAATCTGGCGGGCGGGGTTGATCTGCGCTTTAATGAAGTCGATTTCCCCGAGTGCGGTGATCCTGGGTCCAATGACCGGCATCATGCTGGAGGCCGTGCTCATGGAGTTTGGATTGTTTGTGTTCGGGGTTAATCCGGCAGGAATGATATTTGGCGGGATGCTGGCAGTTTTAAGCGCCCTGTTTCATAAAGCGGTTAATCTCCTGATCCTGTATGGAACCGACCTGGCTACTATGCTCGACAGGCTGGTGGGTTATGCGGCCCGGCAATTACGGGTGGAGTCGGTGAGCG